>JBCCSR010001016.1:0-2801 GCA_039199865.1 Bacteroidota bacterium | reverse complement strand
ATCCCATGGCGGGTACGGAATACTCTGGACCAGAGGCCGCCATTGGATGCGTTCCTAAAAATTGCGCCCGCTTGGGATGCCCTTTGACCACGTCCATAATGGGTACTTTGGTCGAACCAACATCCACAATAACCTGTTGGTCGACCAGATCCAAAACTTGGGGTAAACAATCGACAATGGCATTGACGGGAATAGCCAAAATAATCAAATCAGAACGTTCAACTGCGTTTGGCAAAGGATGCTCTTCATCAATCAAACGCCTCCGAAATGCCTTGTTGACATTCTCTGGGTTTTGATCTACACCGATGATCGTTTGAGCAAAGCCACTCTCCTTTAAGCTAATGGCCATCGAGCCGCCAATCAATCCCAAGCCAATTATGGTTACTATCATTTTTCTGTCGTTTCACTTTTTTTGTCAAGAAGTTCTCCGTAACATTTAACAGGATCTATGCTCTGATCAATATTTTTGCATTGCGAATCCATTGCATCGCCAGTTCCAATTGCTCAACGCTATTGCACAAGGAAATACGAATGTAGGCTTCTCCGGCAGTACCAAATATTCCTCCTGGCGTGATAAAAACTCCAGTTCGATGGAGCAGATCATCTGACATGGCAAAACCATCTTTGTATGTTTGTGGAATCCGTGCCCAGACAAACATTCCAATTTGATTTGGATCGAATTGGCAATCGAGCAATCGCATCAAATCAAATGCTTTTGCTTGACGTTTTCGGTAGATTGCATTTTGCTGCTGATACCAAGTATCCGGAAGGTTTAAGGCCTCTACCGCTGCCAATTGCAAAGGACGAAACATCCCCGAATCCATATTGCTTTTAAACTTAATGACTTCACAAAGGTAATCGGTATGCCCTGCCAATACACCAATTCGCCAACCAGCCATGTTATGTGATTTACTCAGAGAGTTGAGCTCCAAAGCCACCTCTTTGGCTCCATCTACGGCAAGCAAGCTAAGTGCTTGCTCGTTGAGAATGAAGCTATAGGGATTGTCGTTACACAAGAGAATCTGATGCCTGTGCGCAAAGGCCACCAATTTTTCAAACCACTGATAATTGGCCGAAGTACCCGTTGGCATATGGGGATAGTTGACCCACATGATCTTTACTTTGGATAAATCTGTCTTTTCAAGTGCGGCCAAATCGGGTAACCAAGCATTCCCCTGATTCAGTTCATAAGATCGAATACTTGCTCCAGCTAAATTGGCCGTCGCACGATAAGCAGGGTATCCGGGATTGGGAATCAACACTTCATCGCCTTTCTCTAGAAAGGTCATCGCAATGTGCATGATGCCTTCTTTAGAACCGATCAGCGGAAGTATTTCGCTTTTTGCATTTAGGGATACACCAAATCTTTTTTGATACCAATGGGCAAAGGCTTGGCGGAGTTCCGGGATACCAGCATAGCTTTGATAGGCATGATGATCCGGTTGGGCACTTGCCGTCTGTAGTTGGTGAATGACTTGAGGAGCCGGAGGCAAATCGGGACTACCGATTCCCAGGTTGAGAATGGCTTTCCCGGCCGCCCGCATGGCGGCAATCTCCCTTAATTTTTTAGAAAAGAAATATTCTTTTACGGTGTGAATTCGATTTGCAGTTTTAACGATCATAGCGTTTTCCTTTTGAGTAACGGCCCAAAATTCTGAGGGCACGTGTATTGTTTTGTAAATCCTTTAAAATGAAATCCAGATGGGAATTTTCTTCTAATATAAAATCGATAAAGAAAATATATTTCCATTCGCTCCCTGGTTGAGGAACCGACTGAACTTTTGTCATATTAGCTTGATGTGCCACCAAAATTCCGAGCACTTTGTGTAGACTCCCCACTTCGTGTTTGACAGAAAAGCAAATGGAGACTTTGTCCAACTGTTCTGCCGTCTGCTTTCCAACGCTTCGATCCAAAACCAAAAAGCGAGTAATATTTTTCTTATTGGTTTCAATGCCCGCAGCGAGGATGTCCATACCATACAATTCAGCGGCTAGCGAACTGGCAATTGCTCCGGTTGATTGGAGTTGTCTTTGTTGAATATTTTTTGCGCTCAAAGCCGTGTCCAGACTTTCAATCAGTTTGATTTGGGGATAATTTTTAAAAAACTTTCGGCATTGAGCTATCGCAATGGGATGAGAGTGCACCTCGGTCAATTCTTCCACTCTTTGTCCGGGCAAAGCCAGCAAATTTTGTTGAATGCGTAGAAAAACTTCTCCGGTGATGTGCAGATTAGAATCATTCAAAAGTTGATAGTTGCCTAGCAAACTGCCCGCAATCGTATTTTCAATAGCCATTAAACCCCGATCAACGCGTTCACCAGATTCCACCAGCTCTACCAATTGGGCAAAGGTATCGACGGGAACAATATTGGTATCCATACCTCGATGGTAATGATTCGAAGCAATCTCGTGGAATGCTCCCGGATATCCTTGGATGGCAATTCTTTTTGTATTCGACAACATTTTCATTTTTTTAAATTGTTCTGGCCCTAATTCTTTGAGCAACTTCAATCGTCCATCAAATGCTCCACTAAGGGTAAAAAAAAAGTCCTGTTTTGACAGGACCTTATTTTATTTGCAACAACAATATAAAACCAAGTCCTTCACGGTTCAGCGTAAAAAAAGAAAGCAAAGTAAAAAAAATAATTGCTCTTTGTCATTGGTGTTAATATTGGTATCGGGCAAAAAAAAAGAGCTCCTTTTGAAGAACTCTATCGTTTTTTATTTTGAATTTCAACGTATCTGTTAGAGTCCTCTTAGGCATTGCCAAAAAAGAAATAACAGAAATAAAAAGAATTGTT
>JBCCSR010001015.1:0-2803 GCA_039199865.1 Bacteroidota bacterium | reverse complement strand
TGGTGGAGAAGTATTGTCAACAGATATTTTATCCAAAATCAGAAGTAGGAATCAAGGCTTAATCGTAATCAATCACTATGGTCCAACCGAAACAACGATTGGAAAACTATTGCACCAAGTTGACTTAGAGCACACCTATGCTTCCGTTCCAATTGGAAAGCCATTTTCCAACACCCAAGTTTACGTTGTAGACGAGACCTACAATATTTGCCCCATTGGTGTACCCGGAGAATTATTGATAGGAGGAAATGGGGTCTCAGCAGGCTATCTTAATCGTCCGGAATTGACGGCCGAAAAATTTGTAAATAACCCGTTTAGCGAAGCATCCAAGGCCAAACTTTACCGCACTGGAGATTTGGTTCGTCGCCTACCCAACGGTGAAATTGATTTTCTGGGTAGAATTGACGATCAGGTGAAAATTAGGGGATACCGTGTAGAGCTAAAGGAAATTGAAAGCGTCATTCGTCAATCAGCATTTGTAAAGGATTGTACTGTTTTAACTCGTCAAGATCAATCTGGAATCATTAGCGTGGCGGCTTATATTGTTCCGCAGGACCAATTTGATCGGGTGGCCATTCAAGAAGATGTAGCTAAGACATTGCCTGATTACATGCTTCCTACTTTTTGGGTAGAAATAGCGCAGGTCCCTTTAACTAAAAATGGTAAAGTAAACCGAAGGGAATTAGAAAAGCTAGAACTCACTTCTTCATCGGTTAGTCATTTTGTAGCTCCTGCCAATGAACTGCAAGGTCAATTGGTAGAAATTTGGAGCAACTTATTGCAGGTGAATCCAATTGGAATTCGAGCTAATTTTTTCGAATTGGGCGGCCATTCTTTGTTGGCAATGCAGTTGGTCTCTGCCATTCGAAGTCAGTTGAATAGTGAGTTGGAGGTAAAAGATGTTTTTATCCAACCAACCATTGAAGGATTGGCACGAATGATTGAGGAGAACCAAACTACGGTAAAACTTCCTCCCATCAAAGCAGGTGACGATCAGGGGAAAGCACCGCTTTCATTTGCCCAGGAACGAATGTGGTTTATTGACCAATACGAGGGAAGTATTCAGTACCATATGCACTCCGTTTTGAAACTTGAAGAAGATTTGGATCGGGGAGCATTAGAAAAAGCCTTATCGAATTTGGTGGATCGACATCAAGTATTGCGAACGATCATTCAATCAGAAAAGGGAGCGGCGCATCAAGTCGTTATGCCAACAGCCAATTGGCAGATGCAATTTAGCGAAGGTCAAAAATTTCAAGATGAGTCTTTCTTATTGAGCTTTGTCCATAAGGAAGTCAATCAGCCTTTTGATCTTTCATCGGATTACATGATCAGAGCGCATCTGGTCAAGACCACAGCAGCCACCCACTATTTGATTTTGACGATGCACCACATTGCATCGGATGGTTGGTCAAATGCCATCCTTGTTCGGGATTTACGAGAATTCTATCAGGCTGAACTAGAACAGCGAACTCCTAATTTGGCTCTTCTGAATATTCAATACACGGATTATGCGCGTTGGCAAAGAGAGAACTTATCTGGTAAGCAACTCGAAACTCAACTCGACTGGTGGGAAGACCAACTCAATGGATTGAGCCCCTTGCTTTTGCCTACGGATTACCAGCGAGCTGCTATCCAAAAATTTGAAGGAGGCAATGTCCATTTTCAATTGGGCAACACCGTTGCTGAGCAGTTGAAAGCCTTGTCAGTGGAAGCGGGAGCCAGTTTATTTATGACCTTGCTTAGTGTTTTCAAAGTTTTGCTTTATCGCTACAGTGGGCAATCAGATATTTGTGTTGGTACCCCAGTGGCCAATCGAAATCATAAGGAAATAGAATCGCTGGTTGGACTATTTCTCAACTCCCTCAGCCTGCGATCCGATCTAAGTCATGCACCGACATTTGTGGACCTTTTGACACAAGTCAAAAACAATACTTTGGCCGCTTTTACCCATCAGGAAGTCCCCTTTGAGCAAGTTGTGGATCGAGTGGAGACGGAACGTAGTCGGAATCATAATCCCATTTTCCAGGTACTGTTTATTATGCAAAACACCCCGGATACTCCTGAATTTACGCTAGATGGGACTAGCATTTCTTCCCAAGGTAGTGGCTTGAGCAAAGCAGAGTTTGACCTCACTTTGACGGTTGTCGAAAATGATTCTGGGTTGTCAATGGTCCTTAATTACCGAAAAGACTTATTCAAGGATTCGACCATTGAACGGATGGCAAAACATTTTCAGAATTTACTGACAGCAATTCTTTCAGACCCACAACAGAAAATTACTGAATTGTCAATTCTTTCAAAAGACGAAGCATATGAATTGACACATACCTTCAATCATACCAAGGTCCCATTCCCACAAGATCAATCCCTATTGGGCTTGTTTGAAAAGCAAGCAACAGAAAAGGCAGATGCGATTGCTGTACAGGATCGAAAAACAAAACTGAGCTACCGGGAACTGGATCAGCAATCGAATCAACTGGCGTCTTTTATCGAAGAAAAGTATCAGGTAAAATCTGGTGATATTGTCGGGATCTCTTTGGAGAACAGTTGTCAGACCATTTTATCGATTTTGTCTTTACTGAAATTAAATATTACCTATCTACCGATCGATCCATCCAACCCAGCTGGTCGAATTCAATTCATTAACGAAGATGCCAATACCGTCCTCACCATTGACGACATCGTTTTTAATGCATTTGAACAGGTACAAAATGACTACAGTACCCTTTCGGTAAATCGCGCAAAAAATGGAGCTACTCCCTTGGCTTTAATTTATACCTCCGGTTCGACGAGCCAACCC
>JBCCSR010001014.1:0-2806 GCA_039199865.1 Bacteroidota bacterium | reverse complement strand
ATTCCATCAATTAAAGAGTATATGGTTTTCGAAAAAATTAAAAGCTGGTTGGCCGAGGAAAGAATTGACTACAGTCATCAGGAGCATGCCATTACCTTTACTTCCGAAGACTCTGCCAGAATTCGGGGCGATGCTCTTTCCGAAGGAGCAAAGGCGATCGTTTATAAAATTGAAAAGACGTATTATCTTTTTGTTATGGCAGCCGATCGAAAAATGGATCCTAAGAAAATTAAAGTCCATTTTAAAGCACAGGGTAAGAAAGCCAAGAAAACGCGTTTTGCCCGTCCCGATGAATTGCTGGAATTGACTGGTCTGGTACCCGGTTCTGTTCCTCCTTTTGGTCGACCTATTTTAGATTTTGATCTTTTTGTTGATCCGTCTTTACAGCAAAACAAATACATCTCTTTCAATGCCGGTTCTCTCACCAACTCTATCCGCATGAACTTGGAAGATTACATGCGCATTGCCCAGGCAGAAGTTTTTGATTTTGTTCAAGAGCAGGAGCAATAGTCTTACGGTTTTGCCTCCAACCTTTATACAATCCTGGTCTAGATGGAAAAGAAGTTGTTGTCCGTGACCAATTCTTTTACCTGGGCAGTCTTGAACTCGTAGTTGTTGCTTGCATCAAATCTTAGATAGGTAATGGTTTTGGTCGATTGATCTTTGCGTTTTTCCAGACTACTTTGTAGTTGCTCGATGTCTTTGATAAAGTCTTCTTCTATTTTGATTAAAATGTCTCCCGCCTTGATGTCCATCTTTATCAATTCACTCTTCGGTCCAATGCTAGAAACATAAACGCCTCCCTCCACCTTGATCTCCCAAAACTTTTTGGTAAACTGAATGGCTTTATCCACCCACTGATGATAAGGTGGATAGTCCGAAGCAAAGCGTCTGCGAAATTCCTCCAGCTTGTTCAAGGCTGCTGCTTGATTGCCCAGTGCTCGGAGATTGGCAAATTTGACAAATACTTGTAATTCATTGTCGGTGCTGTCTTCATTGATTAAATTGTTGTAGATGGCTTCCAACTCACTCATTAGAGAATCGCGTTCTCTGGTCTTCTCATCTAGTAATTTTGATTTGTTTCTAACACTGATGATTGACTCCTTTAAAAATTCCTTTTCCAGTTCTAAAATTTGCCCCTCCGGTATTAATTTTTGGGGAACCAATAGGGTGAGTCCCTGTAGTTTGTCGTCGATCCAATGGGTACCTTTTTGCGCTTTCAACTCATTGATGACTCTGATGCCCGCTAGATGTGCCCCGATTGATTTTTGCGTGAGCGAGTGGGTATAGGTCTCGACTATTTTTCGATACTGTGTCTCGCTTTGGCTACTGGGTTTGAATTCGAGGTTTTTAAATAAGACCTCTGTTGCCTGCTCAACGGCGGCAATTCGATTGAGGTATTCGTAGAGAAAGGTCGATTGTGCTTCTTGACCTTTGGCAAAATTATCGATAAAAGAGTGGCCCGCTCGCGTCATTAGTTTTCGGTCCAACATGCTTTCCTTAATGCTACTGATCATGGTTTCGTGCATCATGGCTTTGTAAGAGTTGCCCAGTTCTTCGGCAAAGTCTGGGGTGTTGTTTTTGCGATTGTCTTCCATCCGTCCTTCAAAAGCATCATTTTTTAAGCCATCAATGCCGAATTGAATGGACACCAGACGTTCGTCCAAGGTGTAGGAATTGCTGATGATTTCGTTGATGGCCAGATTTTTTGCTTTTTGCTGATCCGGAGCATTACGGACAATGCGCAACGCTTGTAGCCCGATACCCAAAATGACGGTGACTATCGCAATCCAAAAACCGTATTGTAAGATGCGTAGGAGGGTTTCGTGGCCTTGTTGCGCGGAGAGCGGAGGAATGAGTCCCAATCTGAGAATGAGCCGATGGATCCCAAGTACCATAAACAAAACAAGTCCGATCAATAAAAAGGGATTGGTCAGTAAGGATTCAAAGAATTTAAAGATGGAACCCAAGACGAGCGTTCCTCCCAATAAGGCCATCCACCAGGAAGACCTGGCCGATTTAGGGGAGGAAGATACTACCTTTGGGTTGGTGACTTTAGTCTCTGACTTTGTCGCATAATGTTGCCTGACATAATCCTCGTAGAAGTCGTAGCCGGAATAAATGGCTAGGGTGTTGAGCATATCGAGATTGGGTTTATGGGGGAGCTGTCCCGTCTTTTTGCGTTTGGAAAAATAACGTTCGAATGTCGATTTGCTAAAAGGCAGCCCTGCGCTTTTGTCCATAAAGGTTTTGATGCGTTCATTTTGTTCTGCCTTGGCACTTAGATCGGCCTGAATATGGTCCATAACGGTTTTGATCCAGATGCTGGTACTGAAATCAATACCCTTCCCAAAGGTATTTTCTAATTTGTTGTCACATTCTTGGAGTAGATTTATAATAATCTGATTTTCAGGTTTTTGTGGAGTTTTACTATCGTTTTTCATAATTTTTCAAGCGGTGAAATGATTTGAACTGGATTTGAATTGATGTAAACTTTCCTTTCTTCCCAGGTCCACTTACCTTGTTTTCATCATTCATTCGTAAGCATTGTCTTTGCTTCATTTGAGCTAAAGTGTTTTTGAGCTTTTGCTGCTCATTAGCCTGGACTTGCCATGCCATTGAGTGAAGGATTGGATACCCGGTCTGCAGACGTGGTATCGGATCCGAAAGATCAATTATTTATTCATTCATTTTAAAATTCTAGATTATGAAAAATTCAAGTCAGAAAGGACTGGATCAATGGTTATCCTGCAGCGTATCAAAAGATCTCCTGATTGCCATCAAAGGAGGAAATGACTCCAACGAT
>JBCCSR010001013.1:0-2806 GCA_039199865.1 Bacteroidota bacterium | reverse complement strand
TTTTTCAATAAATCAATATAAAGCCGTGCACCATGTTTGTTGAGATGTTGATAGTCACCAAAGCCTTGCAAATCGCTTACTGATTGAGCATAGTCATGTACTTTTTCGCCGGTAAAACGTTCAATACTTTGACGAAATTCATTGAGGTTGGGAATCCTTTTGGCGTAAGGTGGATAATAGGGATTGACCACTAGATGGACTTTAGTACCTTTGGACTTGGCCAAGTCGACCGTAGCTTTAAGATGCGCAAGTATCTTGTTGGTCCATTTAATGGTATCCACTTTCTGTTGTTCCACCGTATTGACCATATGCTCATTGATGACGCGATCGAGTAACCAATCCTCATCACTTTTATTGTAGTAATAAAGTCCCCGCTGAAAAATTTCACTGTTGTGCAAATAGAGATGACTCAACTGCCCCGCATAAGCTGAGTTGCGGTCATGGCTTAAAACCAGATTGAATAAATTGTCGGAATAAGGCGTATACAAATTGAAACCACTGACCAACTGCGTGTTTTCTCGATCACACATGGTCACGTCGAGTACCATTAATTGGGGAGCCTCGTATTTTTCAAAATAATCTTCTACTAGAGTTCGCCCTAAATCAATGGGCATCCCATTGTAACTAACATTGAAGGTAGACTTTCCAGTAATTTCCTCAATGTAGGGTTGGTAAAAAATCAATCCTCTGGAATTGCCGACCAACAAGATATCTGCCTCTGCCTCACCTTGATACAGACGAGAATAACGAAATTGACTATCGGCGAGTAAGGTCTTCAAAACCCACCCCGCTAGTCGGTCACCAACAAAAAACAGCATTAAAGTCGCAAATATCCAAAAGGTCTTTTTCAAGATATATCTATTTTAATTACCTGACCAAAACGAAAGGGTCAAATGATGATTTTAAAATTGGAAATAGATAAATGAATTGGCACCAAAAGTGCCAAAAAAGGCAATCAACCATAGTAAGATCGCAAAAGATACCAATCGAAAAACAGGTTGTGCCAAAGTCACTTTATACAGCGTAAAACGCAAATCAATCAATTCGACCGCAATCAAGATACCAATCAAAATGACGCCTTTTAAGACCCAAAATTTATTGATTACGGAGGAAAAGCTCATTCCTTCAAAGGCAATAATGCCGTTGATGACTTGATTGGCCACATCAAAATCAGGCGCCCGAAAATAAATCCAGGCAAAACAAGTCCCTAGGTAAACCAATCCAATGGCCAGTATATTTTTAATCAAAACAGGCGTTCGGATGGCATCTAATATTCGATTCCAAATAGGACCGAAAAGTCGTTGCACAACAAGATATGCCCCATGCAAAAAACCCCAGAAGACAAAAGCCCAACTGGCGCCATGCCAAAGTCCACCCAACAACATAGTGACCATCAAATTCATGTAGGTAAAAACGACGACATCTCCTCCAGGGTGATTGAGCATGTACCAACGAGCCCCCAATCCAATAGCCAAGTAAACCAGCGTAAGCCACCACCACCCTGTTAAGAATAGAGTTAAAATCATAAAGACGACGATCACCAACCAAGAAGCAACGCTCCCCCCGCGATTTCCACCAATGGGGATATACAAGTAATCTCTTAACCAACTCGACAAGGAGATGTGCCAACGTGTCCAAAACTCACTAAAGTTTTTAGAGAAATAAGGGGTCTTAAAATTATCGGGAAAGTCAAACCCAAGGATGCGGGCCAAACCAATGGCAATATCGGAGTAGCCCGAAAAGTCGCAATAGATTTGGAAGCTGTAAAAGACCACTCCAATCATTAGGTGCAAGGAAGAAAAACCTCCCGGAGCCGCAAAGCATTGGTCGACAAAGGGGGCAATAGAATCTGCTACCGCTACTTTTTTGAAGAATCCCCACAAAATTTGTCCCGTTCCAGCAATGACTCGATCCCATTCAAAATGGCGATCTTTTTGAAATTGAGGTAAAAAATCACTCGCCCGAACAATCGGACCCGCAACCAGTTGGGGAAAGAAAGAGATAAAAGTTGCAAAACGAATGAAGTCACGCTCGATCTCGATTTTTCTAAAGTAGACATCGATGGTATAACTCATCGATTGAAAGGTATAAAATGAAATGCCAACGGGAAGAATAATATGTAAGGTACTCACGGAGCCCATGTAACCAATCGAGTGCAGCAAGCCCTCAAAAGATTCAATAAAAAAGTTGAAGTATTTGAAAAAGGCCAAAAAACCTAGATTGACGACCATACTGATTACCAGTAATCTTTTTCGCGCACTTTGCTCCTCCGTCTCCGAAAGTCTCAAGCCAACAAAATAATCGATGAAAGTAGAAAAGACAATTAAGCCGAGGAATCGCGCATCCCACCAACCGTAAAAGAAATAACTACCGGCCAAGCATAACAATAATCTTGCTTTTCCTTTGAGGGAGAAATACAAAGGCAAGAATACTGCGATAAAAACAAAAAAAGCAAGACTGTTAAAAATCATAATGTGTCAATCACTGTGTTCATTTTTCATGGTACCCAGAGCTTACCTGGCGATACGTACTGCAGAACTTATCCCACGAGTACATTCCTCTTATCAAGCATTTGCAAACACCGGGCCTATCCTCTAGCGAAGCAATAATTCTTCTAGCGCAGTCTTCCAAACTAGGTAGGCCTTCGCATTCAGATGAATGCCATCAGAGGTATACTTCGCTTGCAAATTGCCCTCGGTATCTTTCAGTAAGTCGTGTAGGTTCAAATAGGTCAAATTATTTTCTTGAGCCATTTGTTGAATGGCCCGGTTGATCAGCTGTATGTATGTATTTTGAATGCTGGTCT
>JBCCSR010001012.1:0-2808 GCA_039199865.1 Bacteroidota bacterium | reverse complement strand
GAATGTTTTTATCCAGAACAATCAAAGCAACTGTATAAGCGAGATGGCGATCATCAACGACTGTACCAACATCAACGGTCCGGCAGACTTGGAGTTGTCCCTCAATGCCCTTTCAACGAATGTCTTGTTTATTTATGAATTTTACGACTTTGAACTGACCTTGACCAATAATGGAGAGGGGAGTGTAACGGATCCGATAGTGGATTTTCCAGTACCTAGCGGTTTCGCCTTCACTAGCAGTACACCTAGCTTCAACGGATTTTTTGGTTATGACAATTGGCTAGGCGAGTGGCGAGTTGAGGGCACCTTGTTGGCCGGAGAAAGTACCACCTTACAAGTTCGCTTTTTCAGCTTGACGGAGTCTGCTCCCATTGATTTGTATGCGCAAATTGGCCAAAGTAACAAATCCGATCCAGACTCTACTCCTGGAAATGGAACTTGTTGTATGCCAATAGAAGACGATGAAGTGGCGCTTACCCTTCTGCCTGAAGGCATGTTATTGCAAGAAGCAGATCTAGAGTTGACGGGAACAATTGATCAAACTGAGGTCAGTGAAGGCGATACGGTTACAGTCAACTTGACCATTACCAATCACGGACCCGATCCTGCTAGTGCGGTGAGAGTACAATATGCGGGATCCACTCCCAACCAAGCGGCTTTGGTCTTTAGTACAATTACTCCGAGTAGGGGCAATGCTTTTCTCACCCCATTTTGGTTTTTGGGAGATATGCAAGTTGGCATTTCGGAGACGCTGACGGTTCAATACGTAATAGGATCATCGGAAGTGCCTTTTAATTTGTTGTTTGAAGTATCAGAAAGTATTCCCGATGACCCAGACTCTACCCCGGGAAATGCCGTTGGCGGTCTCGCTTCGGAAGATGATGAGGTATCGTTTACGCTACTTCCATCTGGCTTCTCTGATACAGCCCCTCCAGTGCCTACTTTGACTACACCGATCACTCTAGTCAATGGTGCATTTACTGTTAGTATCAATTTTGATGAAATGGTCACGGGTTTGACTTTGAGTGATTTTACCATTGACAATGGAGTTTTGAGCAATTTATTTGGTAGTGGCGCGGCTTACAGTCTGACGGTTCAACCGGATTCGGAAGGCTTGGTGAATTTGGGTTTGCCTGCTGGAGCAGTACTTGATGCTGCGGGAAATGCCAATGTAGCGTCTAATGTATTACAGGTCACTTTTGTAGAGCCAGGGACAAGTGTAGGGCCAGATTTAGCGCTGAGCCTGACGGCCAATGTAAATAGTGCGGCGATATACAGCAATGTCATTTATACCCTTACCTTGAGTAATGAAGGCATTGCTAGGGCCAATAATATTTTGATTGATATTCCCTATCCTGTGGATTTGGCCTACGTGGCAGATGAGGCCATGAGCGGAAATTTTGATGTTTTTCTCCGCAATTGGTCGATCCCCTCTTTGGGAGCCGGGGAAGTCGCTACTTTGGAACTCACTTTATTTACTTTGGTAGCGGAATCCGTTCCAACTACCTTGTATGCTCAAGTTAGCCAAGCGAGTCCCGAAGATGATGATTCTACTCCTGGCAATTGGACCTGTGTCCCACAAGGCGTTTTGGGCTGTATTCCAAGTGAAGATGATGAAGCATCGCTGACCATTAATGTTGAGCAAGCACAAGCTAATCCAACGGTCATGCTTTCGACCAATAGTGCTACGGTCATGGGCGATTTTGAGGTGAACGTGAATTTTAGTACCGCGATCAATGGACTAGAGGCTTCGGATTTTAGTGTGAGTAATGGAACTGTAAATGGCCTGCTGGGGGCTGGGAGTGAATATACTTTGAGCATTTCTCCTAACCTACCGGGCAATTTGACCATTGCACTTCCTGCCAATCGAGTTGTAGATATCAATGGCAATGGCAACCTGGCTTCCAATCAGTTGGTCATTGAATTTGTGGCGCCTCCTGGCAATGAAACGGATTTGGAATTGAATTTTAGTACAACCGAAACGGGTTTTGTCATTTACGATTTTGTTACCCTTACCTTGACCGTGAGCAATACGAGCGGAGTTGATGCTGCTAATGTAGTGGTGGCATATCCCAAACCGGAAAATACCGCTTTCTCCGACCAAATCATCTCGGCCGGAACGTACAGTGATTTTTCCGGAGAGTGGATCATTGGCAATATACCCGCCGGAACGAGTGAAGTTTTGGAGGTGACTTGGTTTACTTTGGACGATACTGATCCTATTGTTGCCTATGCTCAAGTGGCTTCTACTTTACCAGATGATACGGATTCCTCTCCCAATAATGGAACCTGTTGCCTTCCCCTGGAAGATGATGAGGCGGTGATCAGCATCGAGCCCGGTACACAACTTCGAGCAGCAAGAGTGATGGAGCGTACAAGCCCAACTGTGTCAGAGCGATTAAAAATGTTGGCCCCTTATCCCAATCCGGCAATTGACCGATTGATCTTAACTTTCTATGTCTCTCAAAAGCGCAGTTTGCAAATTCGTTTGACCAATGCTTTTGGGGAAGAAGTGTTTCGCGATGTCTTGGAACTGGAAGAAGGGCTGGTGGAGAGAAGCGTTGATCTAAGTACTTTGCCAGGAGGCATTTATTATTTATCCACTGATTTGGAAGGAAAACATCGGCCAGTACCAATTGTGAAAATTCAACCTTGAGCCACGATGAGTTCTATTCGGATCGATGGGTAAAATTATGGTTGAATATTTTTACATCTACATGATCAAGTTGGTGAAGTCAGCTCAGATTGCGAAAATTTGAGCTGACTTTTGCTGGCCGACCGTGTATCCGTCTTTTGTGGCGTGGGTGT
>JBCCSR010001011.1:0-2817 GCA_039199865.1 Bacteroidota bacterium | reverse complement strand
CTGCCGTTTAATGGCCATTTTCGTGGCGATACCTTGCTGCCACTTCACACTCAAGTAGAGGAGCATCAGTAAGTGCCTATTTTCAGGTGGCGTCTTTGGGGCTAAAACAAAAGTACACTCCCCCCAAATGACCATTATTGAATGCTCGCTACTTCTAGATTTTCAAACGTATTAAAACCCATATATTTATGAAGCCATTCATCATTTTGTGTTGGGCAATTGTCTTTCTCGCTGCTTGTGGAGGAAGTTCCGACCAAAAAAATACTGCAAACGACCAAAAGCCGGAAGCGGTGAGTCCATTAATTGAAGGAGCAGAGTTAGTGAAATTGGTCATTAACGGAGATGATCTGATGAGGTACGATAAAAAGGAACTGCGCGTAAACGCTGGAACCAATGTAGAAATTACCCTCAACCACATTGGTGAGGCCCCCCTATTGGTAATGGGGCACAACTTAGTGATCCTCAAGCAAGGAGTCGATTTAGCCGAATTTGCCCAAAGAGCAGCTTTGGCCTCTGACCGACAATACATTCCGCAAGGAGATGAGGTAATCGCCCACACCAAAATGTTGGGAGGAGGGGAATCTACGACCATTACATTTGGTGCCCCGGCCAAAGGTAGCTACGATTTCCTTTGTAGTTTTCCCGGACATTCTGGATTGATGCAAGGCAAATTTATTGTCGAGTAACTCCTGTTAAAAATACCCCCCGATAGCATCTGCCGAACGAAACCCCTTTTTCGGCAGCTGCTGTTTTGTTTCTTTTCCAAATGCTTCCCCTGTCTTCCGTGGTTTACTAGGGGAAAAGTATTTCCAGCATCGTTCATCTCCTCAAATGAAGTAGTGCGCAAAAAATAACTTCCCTCTCTGGATTTAAAATAATTGAAAATCGGGTAATTTCCTTCGGGTCTCCGGAACGATTAATGCAACTATGGAGTTGGAATAAACGTACTTAAAAACCACAATCGTTGGGTAAGGACATGGAGCAAAATTACTTTTTAAAAATGATTCAACAGCTGCGCGAAGACGAAGAGGTCATGCTCTACGCACTATTGCTCAACATCAGTAACAAAAGTGCCTGGGAAGTCGCAGAATACTTAGCGCAAGCTTATCAAGAAGAATCATTGAACTATCCCCACCAAGCTCCTCCATTTGAAATAAAAGCCGCTTTATGGGGAGCAAGTACCGTCTACATCGCCGCACAGCTCATGCTGTATCGGGAAAATAAAGTAGCAGAAGTCAACTCTTTTCTCCCTCCGTTTGATCAGGCAATAACACCCGGTGCCGTACTTTCGGTAGACTTGTGTTTGCGCTTCCTACCCGATATTGTAAGGGAGTTAAAAAATATCGACCAGGAAGATCTGCTCATTCCCTTGCTAGAAGATTATTTGAAAACCTGGCATTTTTCGGGCGTCAATTATCGCTTGGCAGATGAAACACTGGATTTCACAGTCATCCAATCAAATCAATGTGTGCATCAGTTGTATGCCGATCGGATCGTTACCTACAAAGCGCTTCCGAGGGCCAAGCATCCTGCCATACAACACTTGATCAAAGCCAACATGGGAAATTTTGGAACCCATTTATGGAGTCAATTTAACCGAATAGAAAATGAATAACATTACCAAACTGAACAATGTCCTACGCTTCGTTAAATATGCTTTTGTTGGGAAAGATGAAATTATTGATTTGCTGGGCATTTGTCTGATCGCCAGAGAAAATGCATTTTTGCTGGGCCCTCCTGGAACCGCAAAAAGTGCCATTGTTCGAGTCTTGTCCTCTTGTATTGAAGGGGGAAAAAACTTCGAATATTTGCTGACCCGATTTACAGAGCCCAATGAGATCTTTGGACCTTTTGATATTCAAAAACTAAAAGAGGGGCAGCTCGTCACCAATATTGAAGGCATGATGCCAGAAGCCTCCCTGGTTTTCCTTGATGAGATCTTTAATGCCAATAGTGCCATTTTGAATAGTCTTCTGATGGCCTTAAACGAGAAGATTTTCCGGAGGGGAAAGGAAACCATTACGCTGCCCGCGCTGATGTTTGTCGGGGCCAGTAATTTACTGCCCGAAGACGAAGCACTAAATGCCCTACTCGATCGCTTTTTAATTCGTATGAAATGCGATTATGTACCAACTGATTTACTAGAAGATGTGCTTCTGGCTGGATGGAAATTAGAAAATGGTCAACCACAAGAAAAACCAAGCATTAGTCCCGAAGCCATTGTGGATTTACAAAAGGCGAGCCGCAAAGTTGACCTATCTCCCATTCGAAAACAATATGTTGATTTAATTTTCAACTTGCGCAATACGGGGATCAAAGTATCCGACCGTCGAGCCGTAAAATGTCAGAATTTGCTGGCGGCAAGTGCTTTGATGTGTGGTCGAGACTCGGTCATTCTTTCCGATTTGTGGGTATTAAAATACATTTGGGATACGGAAGAGCAGATGGAAATACTGGCCGGCCTAATCGATAATATTATTGAAAAAGAAGATCAAGCGGGAGCACATCCTCAGGCGCTCTTTAACAAAAGTCCCAATGCAGAAGAATTGTTAAAAGAACTTGGCCTATTGACCCAAAAATGGGATGATCAAAGTTTGACTTTCGAAGAACAGAACGTCATCAAAGACAAGCTCCGTTACCTACAAACTCGCAGCAAGTGGATCAACAATATGGAGCATAAAGCTCATCTGGAAAAAGAAATTGATGCATTATGGCAAAAAATGTTACAAACCATATAAGCTACTTTTTAAAAGTGGACCAAAGCCACAAAGCGGAACTGGGACATCTCCGACACTGGACCAATCTGAAGATTGCTTT
>JBCCSR010001010.1:0-2821 GCA_039199865.1 Bacteroidota bacterium | reverse complement strand
CGGCAATTCGTACTGCGCCATTAGGTGGATACACACTCAAATGAATATTCTGGATATCTTTTTGTTCAACTTCTATTTTGATTTCTCCAAGTATGATTTCGGCCATCAGTATTCTTGCTGTTCTACGATGATTTTGAAAATGGCTTCTACCTTATTTTCTAAGCCATAAGGAGCTGGAGGTTCTTGCGCCAAGTCCACCCCCGTTTCGTCACGGTAAGTTAGCAATTGTTTGTAAATCTCGGCTTTGATTTCTCGTTCTTTTGCGAGATTACCTCTAAATCCATCTTTTTTCGCATTTTTGATGGCCTTGTCTAGACTTAAGGCTAAATCTTCTCTTTGTCCTAGATTATTGTATAGAGCCCTTTGAGCGATGGTGGTCAAACTATCTGGTATCGCTTCACTCTTTCCTTCATATACTTTTTGAGCTAAGTCGGCAATTTTTTGCAAATATTCCTCATAACTGATGGCATTAGCTTTTCTTTCTTTGATGATTTCTTCTAAAAGAATCGACATCTCCTCAAAAAAAGCAGGATCAATCAAATGCTCCTTAATAATTTTTTTCCGGACATTGTTTTCTATCGTTTCTGCCACTGCTCCCTGACTAGATTTAATCCCATTCGGTAAAGAGTTGACTGCATCCGCAATCCCCGATTTAACAATAATATCCAACAAAGGCATATCGCCAAAGGGTGAGATCGTTTCCGGTTCATCTGCCTGAATATAGGTATCAATCAAATGGCGCATATCCGCTTCGAAACTTTTAAGATCGAGCATTTCGCCACTCGCATTTTTGATTTCTTCCCGCAATTTCAAATAGTGATCAACTTCTGCTTTGATAGAGACTTGTTCTGTCTCCGTGTATCCCGCTTCATCCATATGATCTACCAAATTTGCGTAAGCACGAATCAACGCCACCGTCTTTTTGTACAAAGCATTTCGCTGTGCTTCTCGAGCTTTAAGTTCCTCCTCAATTTCAGTATTGCCACAAAAATATTGAATGTATTCCAAAGTCGTTTTGGGCAAAGCAACGGGCTCGCAAAGAATATGTATTTCCTCCAAAGTATTATCCAAACGCTCTCGTCCCGCCTTAAGCCGATCTTGCATTAATATGTCTATGTCTTTGGATTCAAACTCATCATAGTCCAAATCCGCAGTATAAACAGCTACCGCATTTTCTACTTTTTTAAACAAATCCTTATAATCCACAATGTAGCCAAATTGCTTGTCCTCCGTATCCAAGCGATTGACGCGACAAATGGCTTGAAACAAACCATGATCTTGCATGCTTTTGTCAATGTACAAATAGGTACAAGGTGGAGCATCAAAACCTGTAAGCAATTTAGACACCACAATCAAAAGTTTCATATTCGCAGGTTCCTTACTAAACTTATTCTTGGCCCAATCTTCGTAAGATTCGGTCAAAGTCTTTCCTGCTTCTTTTTTGACCCTTTTTAAAACATCCTGATAGAGATAAAACATAAACTGCTTCTCCGTATCGGTATTCGCTCCTGTATCTTCAGTCGTAATATCGCTGGTCTGTGGATTGTAGGAAGTGACAATTGCACATTTATTGCGCAATGCCGAACGTTGAAAAAGTTCATAATATCGACAAGCCTCATAAATGGAACTGGCTACCAAGAGTGCATTGCCATTCTGAGCCGTTAAGCGAGGCTGCTTTCTAAAATCCAAAACAATATCATTAACCACTTTCTCCATTCTCGAACGACTGCTCAATACCTTTTGCATCGTCCCCCATTTCTTTTTCAGTTCTGATTTTTGAAACTCATTGAGATTTTCTGTGACAATGTCGAAATATTCATCAATCCGTTTTTGAGAAGTAATGCGTTGGTCAATATCCCGAGCTTCATAAACCAAATCTAAGACAACTCCATCCTCAACGCCTTCATTAAATTTATACGTATGAATGTATTTCCCAAATACTTCCAAACTTGTTTGTTTGTCTTTTTTCAATAGAGGTGTCCCCGTAAAACCAATAAACACCGCATTGGGCAACATCGCCTTCATCGTTCGATGTAATCGGCCACTTTGGGTACGGTGACACTCGTCCACAAAAACAAATAATTCGCCAACGGTTTGCGGAGGCTCACTTTCCAATTCTTTGATGAATTGCTTAAAGTTGCCCCCATCTCTTTTCCCAAATTTATGAACCAACGAACACAATAAACGTATTTTGGCTTGACTCAATTGCAAGATCAAATCACGCCCACTACTAGTGCGATAAATAGTTTCCCCGGCCCCCAGAAAAACCCGTTCAATTTGTTTATCCAATTCATCTCGATCCGTCAGCACTACCACTCG
Source organism: Bacteroidota bacterium (assembly GCA_039199865.1). GTDB lineage: Bacteria > Bacteroidota > Bacteroidia > Chitinophagales > Saprospiraceae > JALZUU01. The sequence goes on along the minus strand of JBCCSR010001010.1, from coordinate 502 downwards.
TGCATTAGGGTTATTTTCCAAAATCCATTTCGCCAAATACACCATCGTAATGCTCTTCCCACTTCCCTGCGTATGCCAAATGATGCCTCCTTCATAGCGATTGATGTGCTTCTGCGCTGCCTTGACCCCAAAATACTGATGTACCCTCGGTAATTTTTTCACCCCTCCATCAAAAACTATGAAGTCGTGAATCAATTCCAAAAACCGTTGTGGTGCACACATTTTCAAAAAATACTTATCAGACAACAATCGACTATTGTCTTCAATATCTTCCTTCCACTTTAAATACCATTTTTCTTCTGTATTAATTGTTCCATAAGCCAAGCCTTGCGTATCATTGGCCGCAAAAATAAATTGTACGGTCGCAAAGAAAGATTGAATAAAAGCATCTTGTTGATTGACAATACTTTGCCGAATCCCTTCATTCATACTCACAATCCCTCGCTTCAATTCAATCACCCCAAGCGCAATCCCATTGACATAGATAATGATGTCCGGTCGT
>JBCCSR010001009.1:0-2822 GCA_039199865.1 Bacteroidota bacterium | reverse complement strand
ATACAACACAACATTTGCGGACTTAAGTGCTTTCCAAGCTTTTAGCGTCAACAAATCTGGATCGCCTGGACCTGCTCCTACTAAAGTAATTTTAGATTCGATTCTCGTTTTCATTGTATTTATTTTCTAGGCTTTGTAATAACTATCAATAATGGTTTTGTCCGCTCCACCTTGCAATTGCTGCTCACGAAGCAAAATCACTTTTTCAACGAATTTTGCGGCTTGCCCCGCATAAGAGATGGCAAAGGGAGCAGAGGGCTCCTTCTGTTTGATTTGCAAAACGGTCTTGTCAAAATCTTGTTCTAGGCCAAGTGCATTGAAGTCAGAATAGTGCTCCGCAAAATCATTGATGATTCCTTTATGCGTATTGCACTTAACATCTTTACTGAGCAAGAGGGCTTTCGCACCAACAATAAATGCACCATAGCTGTGATAAATGCTGTCTGCATAGGCTTCACCAACAATGCTTGCTTCTGCCAGATCAATTTTTTCTCTGGCATCATTGATAATGGTGCCCACCACATCAAAGGCGACTCCGGCACATTCTCCCACGCCAATGGCCTGCTGATAGGCTGCATCTTGTCCCCAATCAAAAAAGTCGTTCCCCTCTAGGGTCGAAACATCTGCCAGGGACTTGAGCAAACCGTAGAAATACTTTTTGCCCTGTTGCCGATAATATTGGTTGAAATAATCCTGCTCTGCACCATGTTCTTCGTAATCGTTGAGAATAATCCGCAGTGCATCGGGAATGCGTTTGGTGGGTAACTTGATCACCTTGTCCGCAATTTGGCCCGTACCATTCGGATCTACTCCACCTCCCAAAACGATTTGCATAGCGGGGATGACTAAAGGCTTTTTCTTGATAGAAGAACCGTGGAAGCCAATGTTGGCCGCCATGTGCTGTCCACAGGCATTCATACAACCACTGATTTTGATGTGTAAATTGGCCTCTTCAATCAAAGCGGGGTATTCTTCCGCAATCACCTCTTCAAGTTGTGCCGCCAAACCAGTGCTATTGGTCACCCCGAGATTACAGGTATCTGTACCTGGGCAGGACGTGACATCGGCAATACTATCAAAACCGGGTCGAGCCAAATCGAGTCCTGCTAATCCTTGATAAAGCAAAGGCAATACTTCCCAGGGGATAAAGCGAAGCAAAAATCCCTGATTGACGGTAATGCGGATATCATTGGCTGCATACTCGCGAACCAGGCGAGCGAATAGGCGAGCACGCTCGGCGTGAATGTCTCCCCTTGGAACGCGCACCTGAACGGCATAGTATCCCTTTTGTTTTTGTTCAAAAACATTGGTTGCCAACCATCGTTGATAGCCTTCATTCGCTTGCAAAAAATTCGAAGTCTCTAGATCGGTTTGGGGTGGGATGTCTGGCAAAACCTCTTTGGCATCGATTGGTACTGATTGGTATTTGATGGCTTTTCGCTCTTGCTCGATCAATTTCAAAAAAGCGTCAAGCCCCAATTGTTTGAGCAAAAACTTCATTCTCGCCTTATAGCGTTTTTCTCTTTCCCCGTGGCGATCAAAAACCCTAATGGTTGCCTCCATAAATGGAATGATTTGATCAGTCGGTAAAAACTCGTAGGCCGTTTGCGCCAGCATCGACTGGGCCCCCAAGCCACCCGCCAAAACCACTTTAAAACCGCGGATGGTCTCGCCATTCTGTTGCTTTAGCTTGGGGATAAAACCAAAATCGTGAAAGTAAGTGTAGGCCGAATCTACATCACTCGAAGAAAAGGCAATCTTGATTTTTCGTCCCATCTCCTGACAAATCGGATTCCGTAAAAAATACTGAAAAGTCGCTTCGACGTAAGGACTGACGTCAAAGGGTTCGCTGGGATCGATGCCCGCTCTAGCAGAAGCAGTAATGTTTCGAACCGTATTTCCACAGGCCTCACGCGCCGTCACCCCCAACTCCGCCAGTTCCGTCCAAATCGCTGGGGAATCGTCGAGTTTGACATAATGATATTGAATATTTTGCCGAGTAGTCAGGTGGAGATTGCCATTGGTATATTTCTCGGATACATCAGCTAATCTGATCAACTGTTCACTGGTCAATTTTCCGTAGGGAATTTTAGTTCGAAACATATGTACGCCCAACTGGCGTTGGCCATAGACCCCACGAGTAAGTCGATAATGTTTGAACCTTTCTTCCTGCATCTTACCAGTTTTGAAAGCCTTTATTTTCTGCTGTAGCTCAATGACGTCTTTAGCTGCTAGGTCAGAAATGTGGTGTAAATTGGGATTCTCGCTCATTGATCAAATGTTTTTCAAATTAAAAGATGGAGTGATTGAATAAGGGCATCAAAAAAACCCTTTCCGGCACATTCCAGAAAGGGTTTTCGCAAACGAAAGACATACAAGTCCCCTAGCCGGAATCGGAATCGAAAGGCATACAGCAACAACAGCAAGTCATACACATTCGCATGATGGGAGGGCTGTAGGAAGAAATGTTGATCTTTAATTTGTCCAATTGTAATCGATTTAACTGATGCTCAATTTTGATGCTTTTAATCACAATAGAGTCTTCACTTTTGTAGGAATACTCTCATTGTCGATTCGATTTATTGTCCTGATCATCGATGCCGTACTGACTTTCTTGGGTAGCATCAAAAAAGCCTTTCCAAAGGTCAATCTGGAAAGGCTTTTTATCGTTTGATCAATGAATCATCTACATCATCAGCGCTTATCCAGAATGAACTTCGGGCAACAACAACAGCACATTATAATAGAAGCATTGAATTGTTTTGCAATAAGCATGATTGAGATGATTTTTAATTTCTTTATTAAATATCGCGGCACTTTTT
>JBCCSR010001008.1:0-2840 GCA_039199865.1 Bacteroidota bacterium | reverse complement strand
TTTGAAATGGGCAGTGGAAAAGCTCCTTCAATTTGCGGATTCCCGAAGAAAATGGTTGTTTACAGGGGAGATAGGAGCGGGAAAGACGACCCTCATTCAGTCCATTTGCGCGCATTTTTCCGTATTGGAAAAAGTTACTAGTCCCACTTTTTCTTTAATCAATGAGTATTCGGGAAGCCACCCTAAGAATGGAGCATCTATGCTGTTTTATCACATGGATTTGTACCGTCTGGATCAAATGCAGGAAGCCATTGACATTGGGATAGAAGATTATTTGTATGATGAGCATTACTGCTTTATTGAATGGCCTGCTCTAATAGAGGCCATTTTACCAACGGAAGTACTCAAAATTAATATCGAAATACTTGAAAATTCAAGTCGAAAAATTATATTTTTGTAAACTGCACCAAAAAACAAACCCTGTGTAATACTAGCGAAGTCGTTTTTGATGCAGGTCATATGACTTTATCTTCGACTTCAACCATGATTATCATCCGATTGCTGTATAAAATCCGATTGCATGAGTGAAAAGAAGCCGCGAATTCCAATACCAAAAATATTTACTGAGGGGGGCTACGAAACACAGACAGAGATGCTGCAATTGCAGCGTAAGCCCAATACCTTATTTATTGGAATTCCCAGGGAGTCTACCCTCCAGGAAAACCGAGTAGCTCTGGTTCCCTCCGCTGTCGCCACCTTGATCAATCATGGGCATCGGGTCGTTATCGAAACCAATGCCGGTGCACAGGCGAATTATTCTGATCACGATTATTCTGAAGTCGGTGCCGATATTGCTTTTAGCCGGGAACAGGTCTTTAAATCGGATATTCTCATCAAGGTGGCTCCTCCTACCTTGAAGGAAATCGAGTTACTCAAGCCCAATCAGATTCTTTTCTCTCCTTTACATCTGCCCATTATCACTGCGGAGTTTATCAACAAACTCAGAATGAAGAGAGTCATTTCCTTGGCCATGGAGTACATCAAAGATGAAAACAATTCCTTTCCAGTTGTACGAATAATGAGTGAATTGGCTGGCTTGAGTGCGATGCTCACGGCCGCAGAGCTATTGACCAATTCAGCCGGTGGGAAGGGGGTTTTGTTGGGAGGTATTTCTGGAGTGCCCTCCGCTAAAGTTGTCATTCTCGGTGCCGGGGTCGTCGCTGAATTTGCTACGAGAGTGGCATTGGGTTTGGGAGCCGAAGTTCGTATTTTTGACAATAATATTTACAAGTTGATGCGCTTGCAAAACCAGGTGGGCCGTCAACTCAATACCTCTTCCTTGAACCCACAACAACTCAAGAAAGAATTGCTTACGGCCGACGTAGCAATCGGAGCCATCCATTCTCCATCTGGGCGGTCTCCAATTATTGTGAGCGAAGACATTGTGGCCAAAATGAAAAGCGGTTCGGTAATCGTTGATGTGAGTATTGATCAAGGTGGTTGCTTTGCTACCTCCGAAGTGACCTCTCATGATCGACCGACCTTTGTCAAGCATGAGGTCATTCACTATTGTGTTCCCAATATTGCCTCACGAGTGGCTCGAACGGCCTCCATCGCGGTAAGCAATATTCTTACGCCCATTTTGCTGCGTGCGGGAGAGGCTGGAAGCATTGAGCGCCTGATTCACAACGATCTTGGCTTGCGTCATGGGGTATATTTGTACAAAGGTTGCCTCACGAACGAATACCTGGGAGAGCGTTTTCAAATCAAATTTACTGACCTTGATTTATTGATTACCTCCAATTTATAATTTTTTGATCCCCTGAGACGTGCGAGTCTCTCTTCGATTGGAAATATTAAAGCCAATCACTATATTTATTGCTGTATTGACATCCTTTCAAAAATACAGCAGTCCCATCCATGGAAAAAGAGCAAGCGAAACATCCAGACCAAGCTCGTGTAGACAATACGCAGGCTCAAAAATCTCCTTTGCTAAAGTATGATCAGGTCATTGCGGAAGAAGATCGACACCTCAGGGAACGTCGTTCGCGGATGCAAGGAGAACAAGAGGCCAGTGAACTGTCGGAGACCCGTTTTGGTATTGCATTATCGGGTGGAGGTATCCGCTCGGCCACTATTAATCTGGGTTTATTGCGCACCCTCAACCAGTTTCAAATTTTAGAAAAGGCAGACTATTTATCGACTGTTTCTGGTGGAGGATATACCGGAGCGCATATCCAGGCCATGCTAAAACAGACGGGAGATTACCAACAATTGTTTCAGGACAAAGCCGTTGATCGCATCCGTAAAAGAGGGGAATACATGACACCAGGTCAGCGAATGACCAAGTACTGGAACATGCTGGTTTTGGTGGTGGGGTATACGATTAGTACGGTCATGAGTTGGGTTTCGCCCTTTCTGGTCATCTTTTTGGGGGTCTCTATCTTTGCGGCCATCGGAGAATACTACGAGGTGAATGACGATGTGGTCAATCCCATTTTGGATTTGATCAATCGATTCAAATTGATGAGAGTTGCTTGTTTGGCTCTGCTGGTGATTTTTATTACTCACTTATTTTGCAATATTATTTTCAATTTTGGTTTGGGCGTTTCTCGTTTTTTTAATAAAGTAGAATCTGCTTTGGCCTTGTTTGTGATTTTTATTTATGTCTTACATTTGGTCTTTGAAGTCATCTTTTTAGACATTAATTTGGGCTTTTTTGAAGGACAAAATATGATGACTAAAATGTTGTTGTATGCATTGTTAATTGGTGTGATTGTGGCTCTGGGCTATGTCATGGATTTGAATGCTTTGAGCTTCCACCGCTTTTACCGAAATCAATTGGCAGAGGCATTCTTAAACAAAAAAGACACGGGGGGCTATCACAATGTTTTGGTCAA
>JBCCSR010001007.1:0-2846 GCA_039199865.1 Bacteroidota bacterium | reverse complement strand
TTTTTTAAATCCTGGATCGTCCATTGGGCATCTGGACAGAGGTAGACCAAATCCAAATGGATTTTGGCCGCGCTACTCTCTTGGGGAGGGCCCTGGAAAATACCAATCCTTTGTTGGTGAAATTGTACGAAGCCCTTGTCGTAATGACAATTGGATACCTGAAATTTTGGTGCATCCAGTAACGTGGATTGCGTTTGCTGTACGCCCAAGGCCCATCGATGATTTTGAGCGGTAAAAGCCAAATCGGTAGCACTGAGTTGGGAATCACTCAAGGAGACCCCTTGTCGTCCGTCGACAAAATCAATGAGGCTTTTATTGTAGATTTTATAGAAAACAATTTCCTTTTGTTGTAGCTGTTGAATGCTCCGATAGATTCGTCCCGTAGTGAGGACAAGCAAACAAAAGAGGGCATACTTGATCCATTTGAGTTGGCGCAGTTGAATGGCTAAGATGACATTACCCAAAAATAAGTATAAGAGCAATAGGGCTAAGCTACTGATCCAAATCCCAGGAACCACCGCTGCCGGGATTTGGTGAATAAGAAAAATAATGGCATTCATGAGCCAAAGACTCCAATACAAAAGGCTACCCAATAATTGGGCAAGAAAGGGAATCAATGGGCTAAAAAGAAACAATAATAGACCACTGGCTAAAACCACCATCGCTGCCGGAACAACGACCAAACCCGACAGCCAAAAATAGACTGGAAATTGGTGGAAATAATAGAGACTGATGGGAAATGTGATCAGTTGAGCCGCCAATGCAATGGAGCTCATTTTCCACAAATAATCTCCCAGTACCTGATCGATGACCCACAAGCGATAGATTTTTGCTTGAAAATAGACGATCCCCAGAACAGCCAAATAAGACAATTGAAAACCCACATTCAACAACAAAAATGGATTCCAGCACAGCAAGCAAAATGCGGAAGCCGCCAAGCTATTGTAAATGCTGGGATGATGCTTCATAGCTTGACCAATGATGAGAAAACTAAACATTGCCGCCGCTCGCATCACCGAAGCAGAAGCACCCGTCAGCAAAGCAAAAGACCAAATGCCTAAAATTAAAAAAACGACTTTAAGTCTCAACCAGTAGGGATGACGACTACGAATGAGTCGCAGTAAAAAGGCCAAGCCCAAATAAATAAATCCGACGTGTAGACCGGACACCGCCAATACATGCATCGCACCAGTGCCCGCGTAAGCATTGCGAAGTTCGCTAGTCAAATATTCTTTGCTGCCCAAGATTAAAGCTGCGGCTACTGCGTATTCGTTTTCGCTCGGAAGATGTGCTCTTAAAATGGTCAATAGTTGAGAACGCAGATCAAACGCTTTGGCCAAAATAAGATGGCCCCGATCTCGAGCCAGTAGTTGCCAGTGTTTGGCTTGGACAAAGCATTGGTGATAAATGTTTTGGGATTGCCAGTATTGTCGAAAGTCAAATGCATGCGGATTTTGTGGCGGGGAAATGGGAGTTATTTTCGTGTGGATCAGCAGCAAGTCTCCATATTGTAATTGACGTGTAAGACTATCGTTTGGTAGGTAACTCAACAATTGGCCTTTACAATTGACTTGTTGGGAATCTGGAGTACCAATACTTTCTACACTTAGGACCAGTCGAAAACGTTCTCCTTTTTCTTGCAGGTCTAGTACTTTGGCCCTTATTGTATTCGATTTCAAAATTCTGGAACCAAAATAAGAAGGGGATAGCCGATCGTTATGGTGAATGGTTAGTTGAAATCCGAAGAGCAATAAGAAAAGGTGGAGCAAAACACCGTACCACCATCTTTGGGCAAAAGCCAGTGGACGTAAGGCCATCCCAAAGAGTATACCTGCTAGGACAAGGAGTAGCAGATCAATTGAGGAGGAATGAAACGCGAATTGATGCGCTAGGAAAATGCCAACTAAGAAGGGGAGCAACAGACGGACAAAAGGAATTTCCCGCCAATTCAACATCGTTTTCTCATCGTTTTAAGCCCAATCGTAATGTATTCCAAGGTACTAGTATCAATCATTAATAGATGAAAATAATGAGTACATAAAAATGTAACTACAGTGCTAAATATAGGCAATTCTCAGAATTTAAAGAAATTACTTTTTGAAAAAAAGAGCACTATTTTCAAAAAAAATATTTTGCTGATTTACAGAGGATTATGGTTTCTTCTTGAAAAATAAAAAAGTCCAAAAACCCTCCATCAATTTTCATGAAAAAGCCTCCTTGAAAAAAAGACATTTTCTTTCACGACTAGACCTCCATAAATTTTAAGCACAAATAGGCTTTTTTACTGCTTGTTTAGTCTTCTATCCAGGTATTGTAGATGGCCATGGAGGCGTAGTAGCCCGCAGTGAGGTAGGCGAGTAGAGTCAACCACCAGTGTCGTACTGGATAAAACCAAAGAATAGCGGCTAGGGTAGCAATAAAAACAATCGTAATGGCAATACTTAGCCGACGGAATCGCCTACCTTGGCTGGGGTAAACAAACTTGACTGGTACAAAGTGCAATACCGCAAAGAAAATGACCATCATGATATTGCCCGTAGATCCGAAGGGAAAAACAAACAAAAGATAAAAGACGACCATATTCCATAGCACTGGAAACCCGAGGAAATACAAATCATCGGTCACCATGCCTTCTTTTCCGTAGTACAGCGCGGAGACGAGTAGGATCAGTGCAGTGCAAGGGAGTCGCCATGCTTCCGCAACGAGATGGGCTTCGTAGAAAAAATAGGCGGGAATAATGGCATAAGTCGCAAAGTCAATTACATAATCAATTGTCTTTCCATTCATGTAGGGTAGGACCTCTCCCACTTTAAAAACCCTCGCCAGAGAGCCATCCAATCCATCGA
>JBCCSR010001006.1:0-2848 GCA_039199865.1 Bacteroidota bacterium | reverse complement strand
CTTTTGCTGCTTCTTTAGCGATTGATCCAACAACCAATATCCGATAGCAGTCAAAGAAAAGGGAAAAATCTACTGTTTTAGAATACTAAACTCCTAGAGCCAATGTATATTCAGTCTTTGGAAAATACTTCAATGGATCAGATTACGCAATGCTTCAATCAAGCATTTGCCAATTATTTTGTCCCCTTTAATGCCACACCAGCCTACTTGAAGCGCCGTTGGCAAGCGACTGGTGTGGACTTGTCTTTGTCCTTTGGCGTTTTTGAGGGACAACAACTCGGTGGTTTTATCATCAATGCCATTGATCAATGGCGCGGGCATCTTTCCGCATTCAATGCCGCTACGGGGGTCATTCCCGAATTTCGTGGACAAAGATTGGTCAAAAAAATGTACGAAAAAGCGATCCCCCGCTTACAAAATACCGGGGTAAAACAAATCTGTTTGGAGGTGATTTGTGAAAATGAAAAAGCCATTAAGGCTTACCAAAGTGTAGGTATGAAGATAGGTCGGAGATTGCGTTGTTTTGCTGGTGAAATCAGTATCAGCGGAGCCATCCAAGCCAAAGTAAAAGTCGAAAAGCAAATGATTGCGCAATGGGAAGTTTACCAAACATTTTGGGATTTTGAACCCTCATGGGAACAGTTCAACCCCTGTGTTGAGCGCGCACGAGAGGCTTACACTATTTACGAGCTGCATCAAGATGAGCAATGCTTGGGCTATGCCATTATCAATCCACAAAATGGATCCATTCGTCAATTTGCTATTCATCCCGAACATCGTCGCAGAGGCCTGGGCAAACTTTTGTTCTATCACCTAAGTAAAGTACGACCCAAACTGAGCTTGAACAACATCGATGATCGTTCAGAAGCGACCTGCACTTTTCTAGAGCAACTCGGATTTGACAACCCGATCAATCAATATGAAATGTCAGGAAGGATTAATGGATCTTAAGAATGAATACATTTACCGAGGACTGCTTTATTTTACTTTGATTTCAATCATCTGCTCCGCTTCGTTAAATTCAAAGCTTGCAGATTTGTACTTAGGTGGCCCAAAAACGCCCCGTGCATTATTGGAAAAACCGTAGGGCTCTTTGGGGATGCCTAGGAAATTGGAATCTAATGCTCCATCACCATCTTCATCGTGGTAAAGACTAAAGGCATAAGTACCAAAGGGAATATTAACAACAAGGATGACCTCACCCTTTCGGGTAACGGTTTCGTTGATTGAAAGGCTTGTTTCCTCTCCAAGAAACTTTTGGTCTGGGGAATAAGCTGCCATTCGAACCATCCCCTTTGCTTTTTTGATATTGGTCACTTTGACTTTCAACTGGGGCAGCTCCACTTTGACTTCAGACTGAGCGTTCACAACAGAAAAGGGAATCAAGAGCAGACAGAGGAAAAGAAATTCCAAAAAAATTTTTGTCATATGTTTGAAAATTTTCCGCGGCACTTGACTTACGGAAAATTTTCCGTGTCTCCATAACCGCTTCGTTTTTACCGGGCTCCCTCAAGTCAATCCGGTGCATTCAACAGGTAAGCCCGTTTCCACGATATTGATCAACCATGCCCTTTTGTAATAGGGTACTTGATAAATACCATGGTCGTTTCGTGTGTTTTATCTATTCATTGACTATAACGAAATAGGGCAGCTCAAATTGCTCCTAGACTGCCTTACCCCTTCTAGTCAATAGCTCTACCCCTCCAATGGTTTTTCTTAAGTTTTCTCTAGGCAGAAAGCCCTAACATTTCGAGAACTTGCTGATAAACGTGTTCTCCCGTAAAGCCAAATTTTTCATCCAATACTTTGTAGGGAGCAGAGTAACCAAAATGATCCAAGCCCCAAACTTTACCATGGTGCCCCACCAAGCCTTGCAAGTTAAGTGGCAGACCAGCAGTCAAGCCAAAAACGGGTACTCCAGCGGGTAAAATTTCATTTTGATAATCGACAGATTGGCTTCGGAAGAGGCCCTCACTTGGTACCGAGACAATACGGATCTTCAATCCTTTTTGGGCAATCAGTTGCTCTGCACCAGCGACTAAAGTAGCGACTTCAGAACCGTTGGCCAATAAAATGACATCGGGAGTCCCTTCGCAGTCTTGAACCAGATAAGCGCCTTTTTCTGCGGCCTGAGCATCGGCATATCGAGTGCTATTGGGCATGGCGGGAAGGTCATTGATGTTCTGACGAGACAAGATCATTCCACTTGGCGTTAGTTTATTCTCCAATGCCATTTTCCAACAAATGGTGGTTTCGACAGAGTCCGCTGGTCGCAGTGCCAACAAACTGTTGCGACCAGAATGATTTTTCAGCTTTTCCATCAAACGCAATTGTACTTCTTGTTCTACCGGCTGATGGGTGGGACCATCCTCTCCTACTCTAAAAGCATCATGGGTCCACAAAAAGATCACCTGTTGCTCCATCAAGGCACAAACGCGAATTGCGGGTTTCATATAGTCCGAGAAAGCAAAGAAAGTCGCACATACCGGAATAACGCCACCGTGTAAAGCCATCCCCGTTGCCAAAGCCGACATCGTTAACTCGGCGACTCCTGCTTGGAGGAAGGCGCCCGAAAAATCACCTTTCTTGAACGCGCCTTTTTTCTTCAGGAATATTTCCGTTTTATCACTGTTACATAAATCGGCAGAAGCGACAATCATATTTTCTACGGTATCTGCCAAATGCGATAGGACCACAGCAGAGGCATTACGGCTAGCGGCATCTGGTTTCTGCTCGATTGCAGCCCAATCAATCGGAGGCAACTCTCCAGCCAAAAACTGATTGAGTTTAGTGGCCAATTCTGGATGATCTTTTTGCCATTCTTGGTAAGTCGCTTTTCGGCTGGCGG
>JBCCSR010001005.1:0-2850 GCA_039199865.1 Bacteroidota bacterium | reverse complement strand
CGGATTTTGATAATTCCGTAGCAATCCCTCGGTGGCCTCCAGAATGGCTTGTTCGATTTGGAGGAGGTGATGCAAGGAGGTTCTTGTACTCTGTTTGAGTTTCAACTTCGCCATATTTTGGCCAAGCCATCCCACCACTTGCAAGCTCCGACAAAGTAAGACCAAACGTCCTTTGATGATTTGCCAAGGATCGGCCAAAGGCTTATTCGATTTACCGGTGAGAATCAAATTAAAAGTTGAAAAGTTGTCCAAAAAGGAAGTCAGATGCCAATTGTTGGATTCACAGTTTTTGGCCTGATCGAGCAAAACGAAATCAATGATTTTGGAAAGGTGTTTTATGAAAATATTCCAATCCATTGCTACCGATTGGTTGGCTTGATGAGGAAAAGGCAATCGATGATAATCCACGGCCATACAAGACATGTAAAAAGATTGGCGGCAATACAATTGCTGCCAACTTTCTAAGGGAAGAAAGGAATAAATTTCCAGTGGAATGGGAATTCCATAATCCATAATCATTCGCTCGGTCAGATCCCAACCCAAAACTGTTGGTGCCTGGTTGGTCTGACCATTAGATGCCCAATCCAATTCAATCAGTAGCACAATTTTAAAGTAAGGAAGCGTTTTTTGGTGAACAAATGGTTCTACTATTTTCGATTCAAATTCCTCCCAGGAGAGCACCGTATCAAAGGCTATGTTTTGTACATCGATGTCTGCGATCATTTTTTTCACTACCGGAAGATAGCTTCTTTCGCAAGTCTTGGCGCTCCCATTTTTCCAAACAATGGCTACTTTATTATCGATCATTTTCTATTTTTTGTAAAATCCTTTCTTTGGTCAATACCAACCAATTCCTTTCTTCTGGTAACAAATAGTTTGGAATGTGTTTTTCCAGAGAGAGTCCGATGTAAGTGGTAAAAAATTGGTTGACGGCACTAGAGGGGTCATTGCGTCCCAATCTTCCCAATTTCATTGTGCTGTAGACCCTGCCCTTCTCCAAGTCTAAAAATTGATGCAAGCCAATTGCAATCAATCTCCCCATAAGCTTGACCCGAAACTTCTTCATTTTTTCGGTTTCCGTCAAAAACTGCTTGTCTTTACCAATGCCTTCCTGAAACGGATATATGGGCAGTACTACTCCAGTTTTAACATTGTATTTTTGACAGGCAATCTCGTACACAAAATCAAAGGCCAAGGCCGCTATTTTTTGGCTTGACGCCTCAAAATCTCTACTCATACGGTGCATTCGATAATATTGAGAAAAGGGCTTATCAAATTTTTTATCGTAGCCCGATGCCCATACTTTACTTTTGGGAAGACTCGCTATTTCCAAATATTTGGCCTCCCCCTCCAAAATGATTTTGTGGCTAAAAATATTGAAGCCTCCTTCGGAGCTGAGTACATCATCTTTACTGAAAGACCAAACCCGAATTGGATATTTCTCATTCAAATGCAATAAAGCTCGATCATTAAAAGAGCTCAATACAAAAAAGGAAATAAAATGTAAGGAATTGAGATAGACCTCTTCAATCACTTGATATCCCTGCATTTTCTGCCAATGCCCCTTATCATCCAAGAGCCGATAATCACAAACCAGCACAACAATTTGATTGAATACATCTGCTTTTAACAACTGCTTTACTTTTTCACCTGAGTTGGCCAAGTGGCAATTGATATTGCGCTTATTGAGCTGTGCTTGCACCAAAGTACCGATATTGGAGTTGTCTTCCAGATAAATGATTTGCCAGGGATAGCTCGCTTCAACCTCATTTTGTATTTCTGTTTCTTCTTGCTCAATGGCAATCATCTCTTTTATCTTGCCCACACTGTTGCTCAAGATCCTCGTCACTCCATTGGTCGTTTCGTTTTCACGGACAAAGCGGACAATTCGATCAATCATTTGTTTTTGGATCTCGTCTAAACTCGCTTTCGTTTTTTTACCTAACCTGAATTTTATTTGTGTAAAGCTTTGCTCAATCAATAGGGCCATTGCGGCTAAAAATGCTTCACTACCTTTATCTTGCCCCAGTTCTACAATTTCATTTTTCAACTGATGAAAAATTTCATCTACTCTTCCTCTTCCGTCAAACAAATGCTCTTTTACATCTAGGTAGGATAAGTCATCAAGTCCACGATAGTTATGTCCATCAATTTGTCTAAAATCCAAAGGCAATTCCAGGTAGTAATGTCCAACCGATTGAAACACACTTTCCGCTAGTGCATCTTTTTGAATCAACCAGCTCAAGGGTAAAAAAGAAACGATAATGATTGGATTCTTCAGGGCCAACTTTAATCGCAAATATTTTAAATAGTTCCATCCCCAAATATCTCCCAGTGGATATCCCTCCTGGTTGGCCTCCAAAAGGATCAGCAAAATATCAGATGCTTCTATTTGTTTTTCAAAATCTGCTAACTGCGTAAAGGAACGAATGGCCGGATTGGCTTTCCAGTTTTGTAATAAGGCAGCAGAAGGGCTTTGATGCCAAATGAGCGATATTTTAGTATCCATTTTTCATTGCTTTTTATTAGATAATACAACCTTCTTAAATAGTCCATGGATTGTATCGAACCAGTCTTTATAAGTCAACTTAGCCATCACGTCTTCCTCGGTAAAAAGCTTATTCAATTCCATAATTACCTTCGGTAAATCTAGCTCTCGGAGTGTCTTGCTTAAATCATCAAAATAGGCCATGGTTTGCTGATCTTCAACAAGCTGATAGAGGTCCGTCCCTTCCGGAAAATCGGAACTACCCGAATTGAGCAGATGAATGAAGTATTTTCAGACTTTGTCGACGTAGAGGTTTTAGAATGATTAGTTGATGATCTCGGAAAAGAACACCGAGGCGGGTG
>JBCCSR010001004.1:0-2858 GCA_039199865.1 Bacteroidota bacterium | reverse complement strand
GGGAATCCTCCAATCGTTTTATTAAAAATGGCTTACGCTGGCTTTGGCGTAAAGTAATTCATCCCCTTTTCTTCAACTCAATCAATTGATATGCTTGCGAAATTAAACATTGGAATTCTGATCTTCATCACCATTATTGGTATGCTGTTGACCATCAATGCCATCCTACACTTTCTCGTCTATTTAGTAGAAGGTCAATCCATGATTTCTGGACTGAGATTCTGGCATTGGGTCTCCTTGATGGTAGGAGCCTTTATTACTTACAAAGGGCTCTTGCGACTGTCCAGGCGATAAATAGGTGAAAAGTTTTTTAATTCTGTTCAATAATGTCCTGATTGGACAAGCGATCCACCTTGATGCATCGTAATTTTAAGCCATTGCTTATCAGATCGAGTAATGGATCAGGTCTATTGCGAACAAATTGCATTTTGGCGGGCATTAAAGGCAAAACACAAAGAAAATGAACAGAATAGAATTCATCAAAGTAGTTGGCTTATTGGGTATTGGTTGGCCATTGTATTCCTCTTGCGGTCCTACCAAAAAGAGAATTCCTCTAAATTCCCACGACAAAGTAATCATTATTGGTGCGGGGGCTGCGGGGCTTTCAGCCGCCTATTTGCTCTGGCAAAAAGGGGTTGAGGTAGAAATTTTGGAGGCCAATACCAATTACGGTGGGAGAATGAAGCGGACCACTAGCTTTGCCGATTTTCCCATTCCCACCGGAGCAGAATGGTTGCATGAGAAGCGAAAGACCTTGGATGAGATTGTCAACAACAAATCCATCAATATCAAAACGGTAACGAAGGGCTACAATTTCAAAACAGATGATGCCATCATCGATGGAAGGAAGGAGAACTTAAAAGAGCTCGGTTTTACGGTCGATCTTAAGTTCATCAATGCAACTTGGTTTGATTTTTACGAAGATTACATCGTCCCCAGCATCAAAGATCAGATTCGATTGAATCAGTTGGTAAAGTCGATTGATTATACGTCGGACAAAATCGTCATTCAAACGGAGGACCAAACATATGAGGCAGATCGAGTCATCATCACTGTTCCCGTAAAACTCCTTCAAAACAAAGCCATCACATTTACACCGAGTTTACCGAGTGAAAAAGCGGAGGCCCTCAAAAAAGTCAAAGTGTGGGCGGGCGGCAAGGCTTTTATTGAATTTTCGGAA
Source organism: Bacteroidota bacterium (assembly GCA_039199865.1). Classification (GTDB taxonomy): domain Bacteria; phylum Bacteroidota; class Bacteroidia; order Chitinophagales; family Saprospiraceae; genus JALZUU01. The sequence goes on along the minus strand of JBCCSR010001004.1, from coordinate 1,678 downwards.
AAATTTTATCCAGTGGCTACTGGTTTTAATGCCATTCCAATAGAACAAGGCCATAAATTATTTTATGATGCCGCGTATGGACAGGATACCCAACAACATATTTTAGGTGTCTTTGCCGTGGGGCCCATAGCGCAAGCCTACTTGGAACGAGACGATGCGGAATTGATTCAGTACTTACTGGCGGAGCTCGACGAACAGTTTGATGGAAAAGCAAGCCCTAATTACAAGAAACATATTTTCCAAAATTGGGCCACGGAACCCTTTGCTCAAGGAGCCTATGTCCATTATCTTGAGGATTGGAAGAACATTAGAGCTTTGGGAAAATCAGTCGCCGATAAATTGTATTTTGCGGGAGATGCTTATACGGACGGCAGTTCCTGGTCAAGCGTACACACGGCGGCCCAAGCGGCAAAACGAGTGGTCCGTGAACTCGTTGGATAAGCCAATGCATCGTCAAATGATGGTTGCCATTTTACCTAGCTGTAGATACAACCAGAATAAAAATAGCAAGCCTTGGAAATCAAATTAAGACGAATCTTAGCCGAAGATTTGGCAATGTACAAGTATTGGCAATTGCCCGAGCACCAATACCATCAATTCAATGGTCCTTATTTCAAAAAAGCGAGCAGAGCAGCAATCGAAAAAGAGATGGATCAATTAGCGGCCGCCCTCAAGCGAGGAGACCATAACCCATTGCCCCAAAAGAAAATCATTTCGAATTTGCAAAATGAATTGTTGGGGGAAGTCAGTTGGTATTGGAAATCTGAGGAAACCAACTGGTTGGAAATTGGAATTGTCATTTTTGATGAAAAAAATTGGTCGAAAGGAATTGGGAAGCGTGCACTACAATTGTGGATAAAAGACCTTTTTACTGCAAAAAAGGAACTTGTCAGATTGGGGCTCACCACTTGGTCGGGAAACTTAGGAATGATTTGTTTAGCGGAAAAACTGGGGATGAAAAGAGAAGCGGAATACAGAAAAGCCAGAATCGTGGCAGGAAAGTATTACGATTCCATCAGCTATGGTATTTTGAGATCGGAGTGGGAAGTCATCGAAAACGGAAACAAAGGTTGAGGGGGAAAAGGAGTATCGGATCAAGAAAATATAAATAAAGTTCAATTCTAAAAATCCAAAACGAAAATTGTATCGTATGTCTGTGGATTATCGATGAATCGTTTTACGAAATCTTTAAAAAACAGATCATATGTACAGATTAACTTTTCTAGTACTTATTGCCTTGCTCATTGCGGCTTGTAGTGAGCCACCCAGTTCGGAGCCTACAACACTGAATTATTCCCCAAGCACAGTTGATCGAGCGATAGCCTTTGCTCCGGGTACTATTTCGACGGAGACCAATAGTGAATTTGATATTATGTTTTCTCCGGATGGAAAGAAAGCCTATTTTTCACGAAGAGCTCCCGGAGGGAAACAAAAAATTTACCAAACGACTTTCATGAACAATGCATGGACGGCGCCTTCTCTTTGTCCTTTTTCAAGCGATCGAGATGAAGCGGCATCCATCACTCCGAATGGCAAATTGTTCTTTTTTGGTTCAGAGCGGCCCATTCCCGGACGACCCAATAAAGGTGGTTTTGACATGAATGTCTGGATGATGAAAAAAAAGGAAAATGGATGGAGTACCCCTGAAGCCTTGCCTGCTCCTATCAATGCAGTTCAG
>JBCCSR010001003.1:0-2858 GCA_039199865.1 Bacteroidota bacterium | reverse complement strand
TCGGGATACTACTGCTTCGGGAACTGTATTCACTGGTACTCCAGATATTATTGATCTGTCTCGTGGTGATTTTGAAGTCGCTATTGCCGACGGCACCGCTCTGACTGTTGGCGGCACGGTGATTGATGTTAATCCGGCGCAAGAGTTCAACTTTGTTCGACTGGCAACTACGCTTCGAGTGGTCCACTTTGTGGTCCTGGGACGGGTTGGGATTCTCAAATCGTTACCTGGCCTGCGATTGACAAATGGCAAAGGGCCAAATCCATTGATCCCAGTGTGACGGCAGAAGCCAACAAACTCATCGGTCGATACCGCAAATACATGCCCGCTAAGGGAGATATTTTTCAACGAAGTTTGACCGAGGGCGCTTCTTTCCGAGTAGGTTGTTGGATACAAGAGACCACGACCATTCGCTCTGCTCCCAAATAATCAATCAACGAATGATGAATGTTGAACTCATTTAGGGTTCAGTATTTATCATTCTATCCTTCATTTTTGACTCCTTTTCCGCTAATGAAAAATTTACCTCTATTCTTCCTCTGTCTTTTCTTGGCTTGTGGAGACGCCCCTCCGGTAGAAAATACAGTGGACGTTCAAAAAGCGGCAAATAGTGATCAGGTCGTCAAAGATTTGAGTCGCCATATCATTGCCGATCCGAAAACCCAAGCAGAGAAAGATCAGAATACAATTGTCACTTATGCAATGGAAAAATCACTGGTGCTCAAACGCAGCTTATCTGGGATGTATTATCAAATTATTGAACCTGGAGAGGGCGAGCCGCCCACGGCCGAGTCAAAAGTAAGTGCCCATTACGAAGGGCAACTGCTAGACGGAACCATTTTCGACTCCTCTTATCAAAGGGGAGAACCACTGAATTTCAAACTTCGACAAGTGATTCGGGGCTGGCAGGAGGGCCTAAAAATGCTTCGCCCGGGAGGCAAAGGAGTATTTTTGATTCCTTCTCGATTGGCTTATGTACAAGACGGTTTTGGAAGTTCCATTCCTCCCAACACCGTCTTGCTGTTTAAAGTTGAATTATTGGCAGTGCAATAAGCCCAAGACCTAACTTTGGAAATGCGCAATAATCTTCTCTGCCAGCTCAAGGCCAATATTGCGTTGGGCTTCAAGGGTGGAAGCACCAATATGAGGACTAACGGATGCACGAGGATGTTCCAAAAGCTCCTTTCTGGGCGTAGGCTCATTGGCAAAAACATCCAAACCTGTAGCCGCTACTTTTCCATTGTCTAATGCTTCGAGGAGTGCATCTTCATCTACCGTTCCACCACGAGCTGCATTGATCAAGATCATACCATCTTTCATTTGCGCAAATTCTTCTTTTCCTAGAATGGCCTTCCCCGTAAATGGGACGTGTAAACTAATGAAATCACTATTGGCGAGCATCTCGTTCATCGGTACCGTATTTAGGGTAACGGAAAACGTACTGTTCTCTCCGCTGTAAAGTTCGATATCGATGGTGGCTTTGTCAATCATCAAATCTACGGGCATTACTTTCATTCCTAATGCCAAGCCGATACGCGCCGTTTCCTGACCAATGCGACCAAAGCCAATGACGCCCAAGGTTTTTCCGCGCAATTGCATTCCCTTAGAATAGGCTTTTTTCAATTGCTTGAATTCGCTATCTCCTTTTGTTGGCATCTGGCGATTGGCATCGTGTAGGGAGCGGGCGAGGGTAAACATATGGGCAAAAGCCAGTTCGGCTACCGCCAAAGAGGAAGCAGCAGGCGTGTTGATGACCTGAATTCCTTTTTCTTTGGCAAAAGAGACATCAATATTGTCGAGGCCAACCCCGCCGCGAGCAATAATTTTGAGTTTAGGGCATTGCTCGATGAGTGCTTGTCGGACCTTTGTCGCGCTACGGACGACAATCGCATCGTATTCGGGGAGTTGAGTAGGCAAGTCATCCTGAGCAACCTTAGTGGTATCTACTTGATAACCGGCATTTTCCAAAGCAGTTTTACCATCTGGGTGAATGCCATCGTTCACTAGAATTTTAACCATTTTTGATGATTCTTTTTATGGGTTTGAAATTTATAAATGAGATCAAAATAGACAACACAGAGCTGTAAAATAAGTTGAGCCCATTTTTCGCCACAAAGAAAGGCATTTTTAGGGATGAAGTACAGGGGAAGAGATGATTTTTTAAAACAACTTCTTGATCTAAATTCCAATGGCGAATAGCCATTCGATTACGACTATTCGCCACTTTACAAGAGCATTGCTTTGTTGGATTAATTTTCTAGGTCGAGATTTTTGATCTGGTCAAGCTTTTTCTTCAGGGAATCGTATTTTTTCTGAACCTCATTGATTTCCTGATCTTTATCGGCCAATTGTTTTTTTAGTTCTTCATTTTCCAAGTAGAGTTTTTCTACTCTTGCCTCTTTCTCTGACAAGTCGTCTTCTAGCTTTTTGATTTGGCTATTCACATATTCTTTACTTGGTTGGGTAGCTATAGGTTTCTCCTCAACACTACGCTCGATTTGAGCAGAGGGCTCTGTCAATCCCAATAATTCCTTCAAGTTTTGGATGCCGTCTTGACCATTATAATAAGAAGCACCCAAAAAGGAGAGGGGCGCAATAATCAGCATGGCGAGGAAAAAAAGAGCAAAGCCAGTCATCTTTAATTTTTTACCAGACATATGTATATTCTCTTTAGAGCGTTGACAATTATAATAGCATACCATTCTATAACCAGAAAGTACTCAAAGATAGTATATCTGTAGGGGATCTCAATAATTAATCTACAGAGTTAAAGGAAAAGGAGACGAAATTGCTGATCCGACATAGCAGCGTTTTTTTTTCTATTTTTGTAGCCCAAGTTTTGACAAAATCAATATCAC
>JBCCSR010001002.1:0-2861 GCA_039199865.1 Bacteroidota bacterium | reverse complement strand
TAAATGCAACAAAGTTGCAATAAATGTCTGGTGGGAGAATCAATAAAATGATTCAACCACTCAAAGAAGGGATTGCTTGCTGGATTTTATTGAATTATCGTTACTTTAGAAAACGAAGCTCCGATTTTAGGGAGGATAATTTTCAGATCTGCCGCCCAATAGCTTTAACAAAACATCAATGAAACAAAAAATCAAAGACCTCTCTACGCCAGCCGTTCTGATAGAAAAGAAAGTACTGGTTCGCAATATCAAAACCATGCAACAAAAGGCCGATTGCAATGGTTTGCATGTATATCCGCATATCAAAACCCATAAAAGCATTTACCTAGCTGCCCTACAAGTGAAATATGGTGCTAAAGGTTTGACGGCTGCAAAAATTACCGAGGCACTCCCTTTTATCAAAGCGGGTTTTCCTTCTGTGATTATTGCCTATCCATTGGTGGAGAAACAAAAAATTGTTCGCTTGTTAAAAGTAGCCCAACGGCATCAATGTCAGCTACAATTGATTATCGATAGCTCAGCGGCATTTCAAGCCTTGGCTTTTGCTTTGGAAAAAATTAAGTACCCGGTTCGAGTATCGCTCAAAATTGATGTCGGCCTACATCGTTGTGGCTTTGCTCCACGGGATCCTCATTTAGTACAGATGGCTCGACAAATCCTGGAGCATCCACGGATGGAATTATTTTCTTTATTGAGTCATGCCGGTCATTGTTATGGAGCGAAGCACCAGAGCGCAGTCCAGCAAATTGCGGAAGAAGAGTTGAATCAATTAAAGGCAATTCGCAAACAATTGGTCAAAGCGGGACTGCCTCAACTGTCCTTTTCGATCGGAGCTACTCCTACACTTTTATCTCGCACTAAATTTCCGAAACAAGTACACAGCATTCGCCCCGGGAATTACATTTTTATGGATCGAACGCCCTTGCGATTGAATTTAATTAAACCTACAGCTATTGCGTTGACCGTTTTGGCTACAGTGATTAGTGCCAATGCTGATTTTTGGATTCTCAACGTTGGATCTAAACAGCTGAGTTCGGATACCGGGGCCCACGGTATTCAAGGCATGGAGGGTTTTGGTTTGGCTTATCCCGAGCATGATTTTTTGACAAAAGATACCGATCTGCTCATTGAAAAATTATCGGAGGAACATGCTTTTTTACGCAAAAGGCCAGGGGTGAAGTTAACAATTGGGCAACGATTGAGAATCCTTCCCAACCATTCCTGCGTGGTAATGAATCTGGCCAAAAAGTGGTATTTGACCAAGGGGAGTGAGGTGCTTCAGGAAATGGAAGGGTAGTCCCAAAAATCTTTGTAAACCCCGTTAAACATCTTTGCCACTCAACTCACTTCAATTGGATAAAAAAGTCCTGGTCACTCCCATTAGAGGAATAAGACCATTGCCGAACTCGCCTCGATACCGATGGAGCCACCGGGATGCTTGCCCAGTCCATTCTCGTCAATTTGACCTTCTTTTAAAACGATGGTCCAGTCTGCTTTGGGGATATCGGTCTGTATGGCTTTTCGATTGCCATTGAATACAACCAAAATTCTTTCCCACTCATCGCCATTGGCATTTCCCGAAATTTCATAGGCTAAGACCAAGTCTTGTTGAGTGTCCAAAAATTTCAAGTGTTGTTGAACTTCTTCCGTGTCATTCATCCGAAAAGCAGGATGTTTTTTCCTCAAACCGATCAAGGATCGATAATACTGGAAATGATCGAAATATTGTTGTTTTCTGGTCCAGTCGATCTGATTGATTGCATCCGGGGATTTGTAAGAGTTTTCGACTCCATCTTTGGTTCTGGCCAAATCGACTCCGGCATGCAAAAAGGGAATGCCTTGGGAAGTCAAGACAATGGTATTGGCCAATCGATGCATCTTAAAAATTTCTGCTTCCGAAATGGCGGGGTTTTCCAATTCTTTGGTAGATAAGATGAGCTTGTCGTACAAGGTATGGTTGTCGTGGCAGGATACGTAATTGATGCATTGCCTAGGAGAATTGGCCCAAGGGCTGTTGGAATAATTGACCTTGTCGTAGTCGACCTGGGGATGTTGCGTGGCGGCAACGATACCAAATTGGATAGAAGCTTTCATCCCTGGTTTGGCACTGGCAAAACCTCGATCCTTTTCATCGAAGACACTCCCTTTCAAACCATCGCGAACATCATCACTAAACACCGCGACTCCTTGCAACTGCGGTGCATTGGCCTTTAAACTTCTTTGTTCGACGGGCAGAGGGCTATCCCCAGCGGTCCAACCTTCCCCGTAGACGAAAATACTGGGATCAATTGTTTGTAATTCCCGCGCGATCTGATTCATGGTTTCGATATCGTGAATGGCCATTAGATCCACCCGAAAACCATCGAGATGGTATTCTTCGACCCAATATTTCATGGACTCCAACATAAACTTTCGCATCATGGGACGCTCCGAAGCGGTTTCATTTCCACAACCCGAGGCATTTGAAAAACTGCCATCCTCATTGAAGCGATAATAATAGCCGGGCGCCAATTGATTGAAGTTGGATGCTTCCGTCATACCCGTATGATTGTAGACGACATCGAGAATGACGCGAATCCCATTTTCGTGAAAGGTTTGTACCATCTCCTTAAATTCCTTGATGCGAACCGCACCATCGTAGGGATTGCTGGAATAAGCACCTTCCGGTACATTGTAATTTTGGGGATCATAGCCCCAATTGTATTGAGCATCTGCTTGGCTTTCGTCTACTGAGCGAGGCATGAAATCGTAGGAGGGCAACAAGTGAACATGGGTGATGCCCAACTCTTTGAAGTGATCCAAACCGGTGGCTAGTCCGTCAGGACTCTTGGTTCCAGGTTCTACTAAGCCCAAAAATTTGC
>JBCCSR010001001.1:0-2862 GCA_039199865.1 Bacteroidota bacterium | reverse complement strand
TAGTTCCAGAACTGAGATTAGCTTGACCATTCATCCACTTCCCAGCTTTACACAAAATGAAATTACTTGTAGTGATGATCTTAGCAATTACGCCATTGACTTTAACACTGATGGAAATAGCGTTACAGCTTCAAATTGAACAGTTAATAATTTAGGTAATGGACAGTTTAATATATCGGAGATTACAGAAGGAACAGCCATCACGATTCAAATTGAAAATGACGACACCGGTTGTACCCAATCTTTCGAGATCGAGGCACCCGATTGTAGTTGTCCCACAATTAGTACCTCAACCATAGCAACAACTTGTCAAGACGCTGGTACTCCCAATGATCCCTCAGATGATACATTCGATTATCAAGTGATGGTGACGAGCGACGTGGCAGGTACTTATCAGATTACAGGAGATGATACACAAACTGCGTTGACTTATGGTAGTTCCTATACCTCTACTGGTCATTTTCTAATTGCTAATGGTAGCATTACCATCAGCATAAGCGATGAAACTACCGGTAATAATTGTCCCCTTGACCCAATCGTTATCTCCCCGCCGCCCACCTGTTCCAACTGTACAGCAACGGCCCTAGCCCAAAGTAATCAAAACTTTGATTGTACCACAAGCAATGTACAACTGACGGGAACAGCCAGTACTGAAGGGATTTTCAACTGGACCAGTCCCAATGGAAACCAAATTTTAAATGATCCCAATCCGCTTGTCGAGGAAGTAGGCCTTTATCAACTTGAAGTGGTTTTCCCAAATGGATGTACGGCTCAAGATGAAGTCGAAGTATTTGACTTTCCCGTACCACCAATCGCTAGTGCAGGTATGGACCAGATCATCGCTTGCGATAATGCAATGGTCGATCTCGGAGGAGACAATACGACGATTGGAAATAACATGCTGTATGTATGGGAAGATGAGTTGGGCCAAACCATTGGAGACGCGCCAAGCATTCAGGTAAGTACTGCTGGACTTTATACCTTTACGGTCATTGATCAAAATACCAATTGCCTGTCTACCGACGAAGTCCTGGTCGCTGACCTACCCCTAGCCTATTTTGAATTGACCGACGATACCTTGATGATCACCGGTACCGAAGACAGTTATTTATTTGACCTGCTCAACAACGACCAATTTTCAGCTGAAGTAGACCATACGATTCTTCTCAATAATCCAGAACAAATTGGCGGGATTACGCTATTGGAAACAGGAGCATTATTGATCACTTCAATCGGCCAATTGAGTACTGACTTTCAATTGTCTTATACCGTCTGTCCAAGGGAGTGTCCGGAGGAATGCCAGGAGGCCAACATTCAAATGATCATCGCAACCGAACAACTTTTTATTCCCAATGCCTTTTCTCCAAATGGGGATGACAAAAACGAACGGTGGATCATTCCAGGTCTAGAAGAATACGAAAACAATCAGATGATAGTGATCAATCGATGGGGAGCTATTGTTTTTCGGGCGGCTCCTTATTTCAATGACTGGGATGGAACGGGTCAGAGCGGTCGACCACTTCCCGAGGGAACTTACTACTTCCTTTTGCACAAAGATTTACTGGAAGAAGAGCCCATCAAGGGGGCCGTTACCATTATCCGTTGACCATCGCTTCAATATGATCAGCCATTTGTCCTCAAGCCTTCAGCTCATGCTTAAAACAAAACAACCAATGAACTATCGCTACTTCATTCTTTTTAAAATGATCTTGCTTTCTACCATGATGAACGCACAACAAATCCCCCTTTTCGAAAATCCCATGGCCGCTGCTACCCTCAATAATCCGGCATTCATCAGTATGAATTATTGGAAATACGATCATAATATTTCTGTCAGTACTCATTATCGCCACCAGTGGACGGGACTTGCAGCGGCTCCCAAAACGCTACTGGGGGGATATGAGTACTTTAATGAGGAACTCAATTATTTGATTGGAGGAAATGTAGTGCACGATCAGACTGGCCCGATCCAATTTACGGGAATTTATCTCCGGCAGGGCTATCGCGTTCAAGTCAATTCCTCCCTTCACCTCGTTGCTGGTCTTAGTTTTGGTCTAATACAAAATCGAGTAAAGGGAACGGAGTTGACTTTTTTGGAATCCGATGATATTGCAGTAGACAATGAGGCAAAATTTAGTCCTGACTTTAGCCTGGGTCTACTGCTTTATAGTGAAAAATTTTATGTTGGATTTTCCATTCCACAAAGTCTAGGATTCGATCTAAACTACAGCCAAGATACAAATGATTTTCGGCTAGAAAAAGTCCGACACTATCATGGTCTGGTGGGGTTCTTCACTCCCCTGTACAATGATAGCTGGTTGGAAATATTAGCTTCCGCTCAGTTTGTTCCCAACGCACCAATGGTCATCGGCTGGGGTATCAAATATGAATACAAAGAGCATTTTTACATTGCTTCGAGTTACAATAATGCCCAAGCAATCACTGCTCGAATCGGCGTTTTATTTGACCTGAACAATGGAAATGGGAAAGGGGATCTGAGTTATGGTCTTACCAATTCCTTTGCTTCTTTCGGGCCCAGTTTCGGAGGAACGCATGAACTGAGTTTCGTTTATAGTTTTGGCAATTAGAAATTTATAACAATGAAAAATCATTCTGCTGAGTACAATGCAACAATACTTACTTCAACGCCAAAAAAGCTGACATTAACACTACAAATATAGCGCTAGACGATACCACATGTTGAGTCCAATATGCGGTTTTTCACTTTAAGCGACAGAGATGTAATCTTATTGTTTCACCACAGCCATCATCCTCTATTCCAAATATAGTACCCGCATATCTCTGATACTAGTAAACCTGGACCAGCAAAAAACGATAGTGCATTGGCCCATCTATTTTACT
>JBCCSR010001000.1:0-2875 GCA_039199865.1 Bacteroidota bacterium | reverse complement strand
GTATTGTTCGAGCGGGGCAAGAAGATTTTAAGGACCTCTACGAACTAGAAGAATGTGTTCCCTTTCAATTAAAAGGGCATTTCGCAGTGGTGACGGTGTTCATTGATGGCAAACGATATCACTTTGGTATTGACACTGGAGCGGAGGCCAATGTCATCAACAAAAAACTTTACGGCAAGCTCAAGCGAACCGCTATTTTGGAAAGTCATAAAATTGCCGTTCGGGGGATTGACCACAATCAACTCTTCGTCAGAAAGTGCCTCATGAGAAATATCGTCATCGAAGGGCAGAGTTATCCCGGTCAAGAATTTGTTTTCAGTGACTTAAATCATTTGAACAAGGCATACGATATCCAACTGGATGGATTGTTGGGGTATCCATTCCTAAAAGATTACCTCTACTCCCTCAACTATCAGAATCGAGAGTTGTGCTTTTGGCAAAGAAAGCAAACGGAGGTACCGGATCTTCCCATGACTTATCATAAAGACCGCTAATTTAGTCCCTAAAACAATCCACTGATATTTCCATCTTCATCAATATCGATATTATTGGCTGCGGGTTGAGGGGGCAAACCGGGCATCCGCATGATATTTCCCGTAATTGGAATTAAAAATCCTGCTCCAGCGGCAATTTCAATTTCGCGTACTGTGACTACAAAGTCTTTGGGTCTTCCCAGTAACTTTGGATTATCAGAAAGTGACTTTTGCGTTTTGGCAATGCAGACGGGAAGTTGTTCTAGGCCCAATCGAGCAATTTTTCGTAAATCGGCTTTGGCTTTGGCAGTATAGTCGATGGCTCTGGCCCCATATACTTTGGTGGCTACGGCTTTGATCTTATTTTCTACCGTATCTGCCCAGTCGTACATTGGTGTAAAGGCTTCAGTTACTCCGCTAATGGTTGCTACCACTGCCTTGGCCAGATCTTCGGCTCCCGCACCACCTTTGGCCCAAACATCTGCAACCACTGCTTTGATGCCCATACTTTCACATTTTTCTTGGATCATGGCGATTTCTTCCTCCGTATCACTGACAAAACGATTGATGGCAACGACTGGACTGATATTGAACTGTCCGATGTTTTCTAAGTGTTTTTCCAGATTGCTCAAGCCCTTACCCAGCGCTTCGGTATTGGGCGTTTTTAGGTCCGCTAAGTCTGCACCTCCATGGTATTTCAAAGCACGGATGGTAGCTACCAAAACTACTGTTTTGGGAGACAAGCCAGCACTTTGACATTTGATGTCAAAAAACTTCTCTGCTCCAAGATCAAATCCAAACCCAGCCTCCGTAACGACATAATCTGACATCGACATCCCCATACGAGTAGCGATGACGGAATTGGTGCCTTGAGCAATATTCGCAAAAGGCCCTCCGTGGATAATGGCTGGATTGCCTTCCATGGTTTGCACCAAATTGGGTTTGATGGCATCTTTGAGCAAGGCCGTCATGGCCCCACTGGCTTGTAAATCTCTTGCGTAAATTGGACGTTTGTCATAAGTAAAACCAACAAAAATATTTCCTAGTCGGCGTTTCAAATCCTCCAGGTTGTCTGACAGACAGAGGATGGCCATGATTTCGGAAGCAGCAGTAATATCAAAGCCCGTTTCTCTGGGAACCCCCGAAGAAGTCCCCCCCAATCCGATCACAACATTGCGCAAAGCCCGATCATTCATATCTAACACTCTTTTCCAAAGTACCGTTCGCGGATCAAGTCCAATAGCGTGTTTTTTGCTCTGAAGATTGTTATCGATGAGGGCGGCCAATAGGTTATGAGATTTTTCAATGGCGGCGAAGTCACCGGTGAAATGGAGATTGATGTCTTCCATCGGAAGTACTTGGGAGTAGCCTCCTCCGGTTGCGCCACCTTTGATTCCAAAGACAGGGCCGAGAGAGGGTTCTCTAAGAACAACCGTGGTTTGCTTGCCAATTCGATTGAGGCCTTCCGAAAGGCCAATGGACATAGTGGTTTTTCCTTCACCTGCGGGGGTGGGTGAGATGGCAGATACCAGAATTAGATTGCATTGGTCAACCTTTTCGTGATTGATGAGTGATAATGGAAGTTTGGCTTTGTGGTGTCCATAGAGTTGCAGATCATCCTCACTAAGGCCGAGCTTATTTGCAATATCTTTGATGTGGTGTAAATTGACCGACCGGGCAATTTCAATGTCCGTTTTCATAATTGGCAATTATTTGGTGAATGAGACCGCCAATGTAATGGAAATTTTTGGAAAGACGAACAATTTTTGAACAAGGATAATTGAATAAAGAACAAGATGGAAGATGGAATGAAAATTTTGTTTTCAACTTTGTCATTGACAATGTAAACATCCTAAATACTGCTAGGTGGCATTACGCCGTAACTTGTCTAAATAAGGCGTATTTTGAAGTCAATTGTAGGAGACCATCTGAAAAAGAAATGCTAGGGATGCAAAACATCTTTTCTAGCCAATAGCACATCATCTGTCTCTTCTCGATCGGGGTCGGGAACACAACAGTCTACGGGACAGACCGCAGCACACTGGGGTTCTTCGTGAAATCCCTTGCATTCGGTACACTTTTCCGGAACAATAAAATAGAAATCATCTTCTACGGGAGCCAATTCGCTGTCCGCATCCACTTTATCACCATTTTCCATGAGGAAATTTCCCTGAACGCTGGTCCCTTCGGAGATGGTCCATTCAACTCCTCCTTCATAAATGGCGTTGTTTGGGCATTCCGGTTCGCAAGCCCCGCAATTGATGCACTCATCGGTTATGATAATGGCCATTTTTACTTAATTTTAATGGTCTAACACTTGCAAAGCGTAAAAGGTTGTTTTAAGTTGAGGAACAAAAATAATTCTAAGGGCAATAGGATGCAAATTTATGCTCTTTTTTCCC
>JBCCSR010000999.1:0-2879 GCA_039199865.1 Bacteroidota bacterium | reverse complement strand
TTGAATTCGAATCTGTGTTGAAGGTATCTGTTAACCAAAACCCAAATGTTACTAATCATTTAAAACCGAAAAAGGAGAATTGGTTGAATGAAACCAGTTGCTTCTTATAAATTAATCTTCATGCACAAGAACACCATTTGCCTTATTTTGGGAGGAGGAGCCGGAACTCGACTTTACCCTTTGACTAAAGATCGATCAAAGCCTGCCGTTCCGATTGGCGCTAAATACCGCCTGATTGACATCCCAATTTCCAACTGTTTACATGCGAATCTGAGACATATTTTTGTCCTCACCCAATTCAACTCCGCTTCGTTGAATCACCACATCAAAAATACCTACAATTTTGATGCTTTTAGCCATGGTTTTGTCGAAATACTAGCTGCGGAACAAACCCCTCAGAATAAAAATTGGTTTCAAGGTACCGCTGATGCGGTTCGGCAATCGCTTCATCACCTACGACATTATGCTTATGACCAATTGTTGATTTTATCTGGTGATCAATTGTATCAAATGGACCTCGAAGCCCTATTGAGGCAGCACCAAAAAAATGGAGCGGAGATCACCATTGCGACCAAGCCCGTCTCCGAGAGAGAAGCAAGGGGTTTTGGGATCATGAAAGTAGACCAAAAAGACCGGATCACCGCTTTTGTGGAAAAACCCTCTCCCACTCAACTTCCGCGCTGGTCTTCCAAAATAAATCAGCAAGGAGAAGAAGGTTTTTTGGCTTCCATGGGCATTTATGTCTTTAGCAAAAAAGCCATCAACCAACTGTTTCTCGAAATGCCCGAAGCTACTGATTTTGGAAAAGAAATCATTCCGAAAGCCATTCAATCGGGATATGATGTAGAAAGCTATTCCTTTAATGGATATTGGACGGACATTGGTACCGTCGCCTCTTTCTTTAAAGCCAATCTGGATTTGGCTAAAAATAGCCCAAACTTTGATCTACACGCTCAGCTAGCGACCTTTACCCGCCCCCAAATGGTGCCTCCCACACGAATATTGGATACGCTGATATCCCAGTCATTAATTGCCGAAGGGAGTCAAATTAGGGCAGAAAAAATTCAGCAATCCATTATTGGTTTGCGCTCTAAGATTGGTAGACACAGTAAAATCATCCGATCCATATTATTTGGCAATGAGGAATTGAGGGCTCACTCTTCAGTAAAGCAGGGTTCCATATATCCTGCGATTGGCATTGGCAACCATTGTTTCATCAAAAATGCGATCATCGATAAAGACTGTCGAATTGGAGATCACGTTTCTATCGTGGGTGATCCGAGCCTTGAAAATGTCGAAAAGGAACAATACAGCATTATCGATGGGATCGTCGTCTTGAAAAAAGGAGCCTATATTCCCGATGGCACCACAATTGGTTTGCATCAGACCATGGATAGCAAATTAAAATTAGAGCTAGATTTCTTGTTGGAAGAAGTCTCCTAAACAAGAAAAGCAATACCAAGAAAAGAGATGGGGCTTATTTCGTAGAAAGTAAGCCTCATTTTTTTGTATTGACCGCATCTAAGGACCAAAAAAATACCCTGTCAACTGAGTTGACAGGGACAAAACAAAAAACAAACACTATGAACAAACACTATCTTTAACTTGAGGTCATATCGTCTATGTACCAAAAGATATTTACGTTTAGCCCTGCCCAAAAGACAGGGCCCTCTTTTTTCGCGCAATCACCACGATCGGTTCTCGCTGCTTTAATCAGTTGTATAAAATACGCTACCCTTTCATTGATTGATGCTGAATAAAACAAACAAGTTATTCAACGATCTTTATAAAGGGGGGTTTTAAAATGAAGTCATCCACTTGGGATAATGGGAGGTATAGTTGTGAAATATTAAGTAAAGGTAGACACTTAGTAGTCAAAAATATTAATGTGGGGAGAATCGGGCGAGGAAAAAAAATTCCCTCCGATTAGTTTCGGAGGGACAAAACAAAAAACAAAAACTATGAACAAACACTCACCCTAAAAATCTTTTAGCACAATCTGAAAAGCATGATTTCATTTCAGATATTATATTGAATAATGCTATTTTTCTTTTCTATTTAATATCCAACGGCAATCCAATAGACAGGTTACAGAAATCCAACATTTTTTTTACTTCATCCAGACTGGGAGTTCATCTCCACTTTCACCGACGAAAGTAACCTCATTTTGTTGATCTACTCTGAAGGTCCAAATCCTTTGATTTTTACATCCTGATATACAGGATCCAAATTTAATCAAGTAATTGATCTCCAGGGAATTATCCAATTGCTTGACTTCTATATCGTTTCCATCTCCCGCAGGCATTAATAAATCTCCTAACACCACTCCTTCAATAGAAGAAAACGCTTTGGCAATTGCCGCGATATTCAAAGATCTTGTTGCTTTAACGTGGAAAGAATTCTTTTCTTCGTCCCACTCTACATGTTTATCAATAACCAAGCCATAGTGCTCTAAAAGCCGATTAATTTGTTCACTATAAGTGGTATTTTCTCCCATTCTCAAAGGAATTGCCCATTTGGCAGATCGCTTGTATACCACGAAAAAATGGTCGACACTCGGAACGGGAAAGGTATGTAGCTTGTGGATGCGCGTTACCGTTTTTGCTGCTTCCAAATCACTATTGTGAATGCTCACTAGTGCATTAAAAATAGGTTGAACAGTATGGTCGGGTACTTCTACATCCAAATTGTGATATTCTTGATCTTGAGAGATCAAACGCAATGCCAATCTGGTCGCATCCTTCTGATATTTTTTCTGTAAATAATCAGATAAATTGACTTTCGGCTCCCACTGATTGTTCCAGGGAAAAAGATCCCAATGGTTGGGTGCCAATTTGGTAAATCCCATCAACCCAAAAGCAGTGGCCATGGTAAGGGCC
>JBCCSR010000998.1:0-2882 GCA_039199865.1 Bacteroidota bacterium | reverse complement strand
CCCAATTCCTTATTCGGAATCAAGTTTGCAGTCGCCATTTCAACCGTTGGTGCCGGATCCGGGGGTGGAAGCCCCTTAAACGGACGCCTGGCGGTCATCATCAGATTTGGTAGCGGTTTGTCTTTGCAAAATATCACTTTTTGGGGAACCGCAGAATTTATTAATCCCGCCAAACAAAATGGCATTCAGGCTGCACCACCCATTGGTGAAAAAGTCCCCGACTTGGCACTAAAGGATGCCGAAAGACATCAAAAGGACCAGGACGAAGTCAAAGATACGCAAGATAAAATTGTTGGTAAAGTAGGAATTAGCCTAGACTTCGACGCCGGTTTTTCCTTTCACGGATATGCTCAAGTAAAAATGAATACCGCTGGTGGTAAGATCAATGGCCGTGGGCAAATGGATTTATTGATCGATCCCAATTCCTCAAGTATCTACCCCAACGGACGCTGGCATTTATACCTTGGAGGCTATGACAATGAGGAAATCAAAGTACCCGATTTTCTAAATCCAGAAAACGAAATCACTTTGATGCCCGTATCCGTTTCCATCGATTACGATGCCTTGAAAGTAACTGCTCAGGCCTACTTCCTCATAGGAAACGATATTCCGGGACCACCTCCCGTTAATGCCGAAGCCGCCAAAATTTTTGGCGTAACGACAGAGGCCAACGACGAAAATCGCGATCTACTTACTTGCAATGGAAACAATCCGTCGAAGGGAACGGGGATTGCCTTTGGAGCAGCGATGCATTTGAAATTGGAGAAAAAAGTAAGGAAAAAAATTGGCTTTATCCGAGTGACTTTAGTCAACATCAAAGTCAACGGAGGAGCTGGTTTTGATATTGCCTTACTGCAATATCCCGAAAACTCTCACTGTGCCAATACGGGACAAAACCCACACGGCTTAAACAGTTTTAGAGCCACTGGAAATATTTGGGGCTACATCGATGTAAGTGGCAAAGTACTGGGCGTCCGGCTTCCTTCCATCGGAGTTGGTGCTTTACTCAGAGCAGATGTTCCCAATCCAAGTTATTTCGACGTCACGGTCGTTTTACAGTTTATCAAAAGATGGCGTTTCAATTTTGATATCGGCGATGAGTGTGGTCATCCATACAATTGTCCTTAGGCCATGCATTCGGAGGATGAGCCATGCGATTCATCCTCCGATCTTTTCCACTTTATTATTGACAAACCATAAACTATTAAGGCTATGTACAACAAACTTTTTTTCATTTGCCTCTTGTTATTTTTGCTATTACCTACATTTTCATCCGCGCAATACATCTTACCCAATTTTCAATCACAAACCCTTTACAAAAAACAATTTCTCCTTCGCTGGGAGCCACGTTCGGTACAAGAATGGGAGCAATCACTCCAAACGGGTTACCAAGTCAAGGTATTCAGTGGCACCAACAATGATCATCTGATTTTACAAAAAACCGAGACTATCCAGGCCCAAGATCCCCAAACCTGGGACTTGGCCATCGCCGAACAGCGTGACAGCATTCTACAGGAGTTTTACGCGGGAGCCAAATCCTTTTTGTATATGCCAAAAGAAATTGAAAAGGAGCTGGAAAGTAATTTAGAAAAAGAAGCAGGCAAAAGCATTCAACAAACCGTTAGCGAATTCAAACTAGGCTATCTCAACTATGCCATCACTTATGATTTTGGAATGATCCAAAAAGCGGGATTGGGGTATTCCGTTCCCGTAGAAGAAGGAAAAATTTACCGTATTGAAGTACAGACCCATAATTATCCAGCTTATACTTTCTACTATGCACCCGCACAAAGAACGACAGCCGGCATCCCCGATCTAGCGGCAAGTTTTGCCGATAAAAAAGTTGCAGTAGAATGGGCAACGCCCGCATTCAAAACGCAGTATTTCGGCTACTTTTTATCCATTTCTGAAAACGGCAAAAAATTCAAAAAGGTCAATCAGATGCCCTACGTCAATCTACTTGACACCCTTCAGGGAAATGATGATTACCAATTGATTAAAGAAGAAGTTCAATTGCAACGCAACTACAAAACATATTGGTTACGTCTGACAGGAATGAATTACTTTGGCTTGGAGAGTCGGCTGTCATCGGTGAAAAAGGGTTATGGCTTTGAAATCATCGATGCCATGCCCACCATCCATCATTCGGATCAAACCCGTGATAATCAAGCAGACATCCGCTGGACGCTCGATCGCCGTTTCAATCGATTGATCGATCATTTTGAAATTCATCGAGCAGGAGAAATCAATGGGAAGTACGAAGTTGTTTATACGGACATTCCAGCGGAACAAAGAAAGGTATTGATTCCCATGGAACACAATCGCAATTATTTTAATATTGTATTGGTCCCCAAAGACGGCCCCGTCATCCAGAGCTTCTCTACTTTTATTATGGGGCAAGATACCGTCCCTCCAATTCCTCCACAGCACTTTGTTGGTTCTATTGATTCCATGGGAGTCGTCACCCTCAACTGGGATAGCAATACGGAGGAAGATTTGTGGGGCTACAAAGTTTTTCGCTCCGAATACATCGACGATGAATTTGGCAATTTACATGCCAGTCCCATTCTGGATACTTTCTACGTAGACACGGTCAACCTCCACAGCATAACAGAAGAAATACACTATACCATTATTGCCTTAGACAAAAGAAACAATCGTTCTGCTTTCGCTCCGATTATTAGTTTGGAACGCCCCGACACCATTCCTCCTTCCCCCCCTTTGATCAGAGTAGCTCAGTTTATGGAGGATAGCATTCAACTAACGTGGGCTGCTAGTTCTAGTAGCGATGCGGTACGCCACCAACTCTTTCGGAAAGAAGTACAGGGAACGGTTTGGGATTTGATTGCGGAGTACAAGCAGGTCAATGAAATCAATATTTT
>JBCCSR010000997.1:0-2885 GCA_039199865.1 Bacteroidota bacterium | reverse complement strand
GCAGTTGCTTATGCCAATGCTGCTTCTCTCTTGCAAACATTGGATCGTCAGGGTTGGCCCAAACGTCAGCATCGCATTGTGGCTTTCGCTCCAACATTTAATGATCCAGTCAGTCCCCCTAAACCAAAAGACAGTCTTTCCATTCCGAGCACCTTACTAGAACGAAAATTCATTCAACTCAGAAATGAACTGGGCCCATTACCCGGAGCCAAACGGACCACCAATTTCCTCAAAGAAAATTTTCGGGCACAAGTTTTTGATGGACAAAATGTTCATGATCAATTGTTCAAATCGGCAGCAGCCAATTTTGACATCATCCACTTCGGCACCCATGCCATCATCGATGATGAGTATCCCTTGAAGTCTCGACTCATCTTGTCAAGCCTGTCAGAAGCCAGTAGTGAAAAAGATTTGGAAATGTGGGAATTGTATGGTCTAAACTTACCTGCTCAGTTGGCCGTATTAACGGCCTGTAAAACGGGATCCGGGACCTACAAAAAAGGCGAGGGAATTATCAGTTTGGCCAGGGCTTTTCTAATGGCTGGATGTCCAAGCGTAGTGACCAGTCTTTGGTACATCGGAGATGAAGCGACTTCGACCATCAACCAATCTTTTTATACTTATCTCGCCGAAGGCTTGACCAAAGATGAGGCCCTTCGCAGAGCAAAATTGGATTATCTCAGCAATAGCAATAATAGCGATGATGCTCATCCTTTTTTCTGGGCCGGTATCATCGGGATTGGCAATAGGCAAGCGGTACATCTTGGCCCCACTGCTGGTATTTCGCTCAATTGGTTGCTGGGAATGGGGCTTGCCCTCTGCACCTTTCTCTGGTTTTGGTATCGAAAAAGAAAGAAAAATTAATCTGCGGGTAAGCTAGACAGTAAGTCGCGAGCTTCCTGGACGTTGAATTCTTTTTCTTGCTGAATGACTGCTTGCAAATATTGCCGAGCCTCCACCAGGTCATTGTCTTTGAGGTAAAGCAAGGCCAGATACCAAGTCGCTCGATGCTGGTCCGGATGAGCATTTTCAATGACTGTTTGATAGACTTGCTTGGCCTCTCGGTAGCGTCTCAATTCAAAAAGTGCTGCTCCGTACAAAAAGTAAATATCTTGCTTGGGCTTCTCGTCCGACAATTGTTCATAGGCCAATACTGCCCGATCAAATGCTTGTTGATCGTATAGCAACTTGAACGCTTGGTAGATCTCTTTTTCATTGTGTGCTCCCGACATGGTCGTCAATAATCTAGAATCGGGCAATTGATAATACTTGGCAAACAACTGCTCGCTGTCTAGCTGCTGCGTAGGACTAAAATAGAGATAAAAAAAGTAAGCGATAAGTAGGACAAAAGCAGCAGCCAATCCCACAAGCACTCTAGACAGTGATCTGCTGATCGGTGATTTTACAGGGATTTGCGCCAATTGTTGATCTAACTCCCGGTCCACTGTTTCATTGGTCATATTAACTTCACCTTGTGCCCTGAGGGCCGCGATCATTTCGAGATTGATTCTCACCTCCTCGGCAAAAGCCGCTTCTCCTTCAATTTTTCGTTTGAATATTACCGCTTCTTCCTCAGACAAATCTTTCTCAAGAAACTTCTGAATTAGATCCTCGTCGGGACTCAAGCCATCTTCTCGTTTGGTCTCATCACTCATATTGAATCAAATTGTGTTTGCCTACTTTCGACCCAAGGTCTACAGTTAAATCATTGATTTTTTTACGTTCTTGGTTTGCCTTTACTTTTGAACAGAACTATTTTGCGTCTTTAATTCCTCTATCTTGCTTCTCCATTTTTGCTTACAGCGCTTCAAAATTTCTTTCGAACTAGCCGCAGTAGAAATGTTGTCCATTAAATCGGGAATCTGAGCATGACTTTTTCCATCAACGAAAAACAATTGCAGCAATTTTTGACAATTGCTTTTTAAAAGGGCAAAGGCTTGCAAGCCTATCTTTTCCTCTTTAGAGTAATTGTCTTCTCCAAAAATAGAGGACAAGTCCATTTCAAATTTTCCGAGATAGCTACCATATTCCATCAAGACGGATTGAAACTCATTGGAATAAATCCGTTTGGCTTTGGTTTCTTTTTTAATGTAAGCAAGGGCAACGTATTTGGCCACTTGCCTTAAATAAGCACAGGAAAAATAGGTCGCTTTCTTTGTCTTGATCAGAGCCAACAGCTTGTAAATAGCATCGTGTAAAATCGAAACAGCATCAATACTTTTGCCATATTTTCTTTTAAGGTCCTCTAAAATGTGGTCGCCACATTCTTGATAAATTATTTCGATGGCATCATTTTCTTTTCCTTGTAAAACAAGATAAATCACTTCTTCTCTCATAGCGGTCATCTGGATGTACTGGTCGTCAATAAAAAATAAAACATTGCTTTCAAAACTGTTTACCTTTTCAATCAGGTGAAACATTATAATAGTGAAAGTGGACAATGACTTGCTTTCTTCACAACAAATATAATAAGAATAGTCCATCCTGGTCGAATGCGATCAGCTTGGGTCGAACGAATCGAGCAAAATGAGTAACAACGATTGGCGTTACCCAAAATGTCTGATCCACCCTTCAACACATGTTAAAATAAATTGATGCATCAACATTAACCGGAAGGCCTTCCATAACACTTTAAAAATTTTATGTTATGGAATTTTTCAAAATCAGCTTGCTTTCTTTTTGCCTCCTGACTGGAGCCTCTACTTTAGATTTTCATCCCTCAATGCAATCTTCCTTCGAAGGTAGCACTGTCTGCACCAAGCTAGCGATTGGAGATGGGCTCATCGTAATGGAAGACGATGTCATGCGTGTAGTTTCTACTGCTGCTCAAGTGACGATTGAAAGCATTAAAATTTATGCTTTGAGTGGTCAGTTGATTATGAATT
>JBCCSR010000996.1:0-2886 GCA_039199865.1 Bacteroidota bacterium | reverse complement strand
CTGGCCTCCCTTGCGTCATTGCCAAGGGAGGAGGTTCGGGTAGTTTGGTTCAGGATGGGCACAATGGCTTGTCCTGCCCTCCCCGGGAAGCCCAGGCTTATCTCAGGGCCATTCAGCAAATCTTAACTCAAGCCGAATTGAAGGAGCGGCTGATTGCCAATGCTTTGGGCTACACCAAGGCATTGGACTGGTCTCAATTGGCCCAACGTTACTTTGAACAATTGAGCATTTTGGTTCAACAGAATAGCGACTTTTACTCTTTAGCTGTCGCTTAAACTATTCAATAAAAACAATCCAATGAAACGATATTTTAAAACCGGATCAATACTGTTGTCCATTGCGCTGCTCGCCATTTTCATGGCGCAGGTAGACTTTATACTGCTTTGGGAAAAGTTGCGATTGCTCAAATGGAAATTTTTGTTCATCATCCTTACTCCAGGCCTAGGATATTGGCTAGCGACCTTGGCTTGGCGGCATTGTTTTCCCCAGGGAAAAGTACAGCCCAGTTTGTATCGGTTGTTTATGATTCGACATTTAGGAGAATCCCTGGCCCTAATCAATCCGACCAACATCATTGCCGGAGAATCCTCCAAAGCGGTATTGCTCCACAAGGAAGGAGTCCCCTACAAAACTGGAATTGTATCTCTCGTGTTATCCCGTACCTTGTTGATCTTGTCTCATATTTTACTCCTAGTCGTTCTTTGTCTCTACTTATTTTACACCAGTGAAATGCCCCCATCTCTATGGCTTCAAGTGGGCCTTCTGGCATTATCCCTTGCCTTGAGTATCGTATTTTTTCACACCATTACCCATCGAAAATTATGGCTATACCGCGCTTATTGCCAATTGGCCAAACGCTTGACTTTCCTAGGTAAAAGCAATCAAAAGATCAAGCAAATCAATCGAGAGATGAGTCGCTTTTACCGTGAACAACAATCCCATCTCTTTTGGGCTTTTGGATATTCCGCTTTGCACTGGTGTATTGGTGCTCTTGAATTTTATCTCATTTTTTGGTTTTTGGAGGTGCCCATTGGCTATGAGCAAGCACTATTTATAGAATTGGGGGTAATGATTTTTAAAAGTCTAGGCTCCTTTGTTCCTGGTCAGATTGGTGTAGAAGAATACGGCAATTTATTTATGCTCAACTTACTGAGCTACCAAAGTTCAGAACTATGGTTGGCCATCTCCCTGATCCGACGAGGACGCCAAGTCTTTTGGCTCATCATCAGTGTATTCATTGGTTGGAGCTTTTTTCGAAAATCGAAGGGCAAAATTGTTCTGCACAAGCCCCTATCTCACCAATTTTCTAAAACATAAATCTATCAAACATGGAAGTATTGTTTATCACCCATAAATATCCTCCTTCCATCGGAGGCATGCAAAAACACAGTTACGAATTGGCCACTCGCTTGCGCAAATACTGCAGCGTACACACCATTATTTATCAGGAAGACCGTTCCAGAATATTATTTTTTCTAAGATTAAAACATCGCATCAAAAAGGTCCTCAAGGCCAATCCCAATATCGCTTTGATCTATCTCAATGATGCTTTGATGGCCACCTTGTCAATTTGGTTAAAAAAATATACCGACCTTCCAGTTGTAGCTTCTTTTCACGGACTGGACATCGTATTTCCCAGTGTCATTTATCAAAAATGGATTGTTCCCAAGCTGCATCAGCTAGATGGAATCATTGCCGTAAGCCGTCCAACGGCAGAGGAGTGTCGAAAGCGGGGATTTGATCCACAAAAAATTTACTCCATCAGCAATGGAATTGATCATGATCTTGCTGATCAAGGCCAGCAAGTTGGCTACCGAAAAATCCTGGAGCAAAAGTTGGGAAGGTCCTTGAAAGGGAAGCGTATTTTGATGAGTTTGGGTCGTCCAGTCCGCCGAAAAGGTTTTTGTTGGTTCATCAAGGAGGTACTTCCACAACTCGATAGCAACACACTTTTCATCTTGGTGGGTCCCAAGGGAAATACCCATCCCATCAGTCAGTGCCTCCTTTCCTCATTGCCCAGAGATTTAAAACATAAAGTAGAGTTGTTTTTTGGAATGGGTAGCGATGGATATGAACTTCAACAATTGTTGCATCAAGCGCCACACCAAGATCGGTTGATCCATCTTGGTCCTCAAACTTTTCCAGACATCATTCAGATCATCTCAATAGCTGACCTTTTCATTGTTCCCAATATCAAGGTTGAGGGGGACTTTGAAGGTTTTGGTCTGGTCGCGCTTGAAGCTGCAATTTGCGGTACGCCAGTTGTCGCCGCTCAGATAGAGGGGCTGCAAGAGGCCATTGTCGATGGAAAAAATGGTTATGGGGTTCCTTCAGAAAATCCACAGGCTTGGGTGAAAAAAATCCGCACTTTATTGGCTCAGCCCGATGAATTGCTTGCTTTTGGCGAGCAAGCTCGCGACTATACCATGGCACAATACGACTGGGATAAAATGGTCGCCGCATATTTTCAGGTTTTTCAAAAGTTGACTAGACCACCACTAGTCTCTGCAGTAAGTCTTTCCTCCTCAATCCTTGACACTCCAAAGCCAATTTAGGGAAATGGCAAATTAAAATTTGCTGCTAATGACCAATTGAAGGGATTTTAACCCCATGATTTGGCAATATTCACTACCTTCGCGATAGAAATTTTTAAGATTTAAGACCATGGAGGAAGTGACTATCTCGCAGGACGCGCAGGAAAAAATCATTAACCTAGACAATCGGCGATCCGTACTGGACCAACAACAAGGGGTTTACCATCAGGCGCAGCCCTATCCACATATTGTCATCGATCATTTTTTGGAAAATTGGGCGGCCCAAAAAGCACTCCGCCAATTTCCCAAAGTACAAGATAAAGGTTGGATCCATTATTTGCATGTCAACGAG
>JBCCSR010000995.1:0-2892 GCA_039199865.1 Bacteroidota bacterium | reverse complement strand
TTGCTTTATTTACCCACCTAATCACTGCCCCTTCCCATTACAGCTTTTTACATTTGATGGGGACGATACCACAATAGAATCTGACATTTATAACTGGCTTAAAATACAGTAACAATACATTTTTGCTACCGTCTATTTTGTTTAAAATTGGCCTGGATAATCTCCTGAACGGGGCGATCTTTGATTTTACAATCCAGCCAGGAAATGATATCTAAATAGAGGAAGGAACGCCGTTCGTAAGGATGATCTGCTCTGGTGACTAGTTTGTCGCGTAAACGGATGAAATGAATTTTAAGATCTTCGGGTAGAGAATTGAGCGAAAGTCGAAGAAACTTGAGAATCTCTTTTTGGACGTGATTGAGATCTTCCATCTTGTGTAAAAATCGATAGACAGATTTAACGAGGTATTCCAACAGGTTATAGTTTTCTAATTCGTAGTGAGCAATCAAATGCAGGAGGCGAGCATAGCATTGGATGTCTTCGCGTAGTGTCCCTGCTTTGAGATTGATGATTTCGTTGAGGTATTCTAGGGCTTGCTTATTGTCGCCACTACTAAAGTACATACAAGCCATTTTGTAATAAAAAACCAAAATTCGATGTCGATCCAAATGTAATTGATGCTCCTCTAGTTTTTTCTCCAAATCGGGCATCAATGTCAAACCCTCAGTAAAAGATCCTTCCATAAAATGCTTATTGATGCGATGGGTATAAACGTAGAGAAAAAACTGTACTTCGGAATTTTTGTTAAAGCGATCTTGAAATTGTGCGCCAAACGTTTCCAAAGCATCCAAAGCCTCGCAAAAGCGAGAATGGTAATTGATGTGAAAAAGAGCAGATAACAAATTATTGAGTCCGCGCATGTACAAATCGGGATCTTTCGCCTTCATGTCCGGATAGACATTAAATAAATCCACCCAACGTTGTGCATACTTGTAATTTTGTAAAAAATTCTGCAAGATGTGATTGTACCAAACATAACATTCACACAGGTAGATTTTCTCAAAAAAAGTGAGGGATTCGAAAGTGTAGGAAGGCAAATTGGAATGAAAAAACTCTTTGACCATATAATAGTCCTTTTCATTGCGCGTATGCCCTACCTTAATGTACAATCCGTAAAGCCTTAAAGCCAGATTGGAAAACTTCCCGGCGTTGGTAACGATTCGAGTCCGCCGCTGTGACTCTTCTGCTAGTTGATCGGCCCGATTTTCAATGCTACGCGTAATGTGTCTCGCCTCGATGAGTTTCTCAAATTCTATGATTTCTAAGTGCAGCAAATCCTGATGCGCATTCAAAGCAATATTTTTTACTCGATCGAGAATGCGCAAACTATCAAGCGGTAGGCCTTTACCGTACAATATTCGAGCGAAATCAATTTGCTCTCGAATTTCGATATCGATGTTTTTTTGGATGTTGATTAGTCGGAGACTCGCCAGAATTTGCCGATACAAATGCCGTCTGGTGTTCGACAATTGTTGGCGTTTCATATCAGGAATCTTGATAAAAATCGCCTGCTCATCGTATCTCTTTTGCTTATCCAATACATCAAACAACTGTACAAATTTGATATTGCCTTTTTTCTGTACACGATTGACATAAAAGCGAAAATTGCGTTTTTCTGCTTTTGTCAAACTTTTCACTAAGCGAAATAATGAGTCATTGACCTCGTTAGGCATTGTATCTACTCTTTACTTAATAATCTGATTTACAACTATCTATCCCTTTCAAAAACCGTATACAAATCGGAGAAAATGGGAATTTTAATTCCAATCTGAGGGGAAAGAAAGCTAGTTTTATGAAGTATTCAAAATGAATCTGCTTTTTTTTTGGTCACAACGTACCTTATCAAATAACATGAGTACTACTGGTTCGCAAACACTTTTTGAGAAAATTTGGGAAGAACATGTCATCGAATCTAAGGTGGATTATCCTGACCTTTTGTACATCGATCGTCATTTCATTCATGAAGTAACCTCCCCCCAAGCTTTCGCTGGTTTGAAGAAGCGGAATTTACCAGTTGCTCGTCCTCATCAAACCATCGCCACTGCCGACCACAATGTTCCCACCGTCAATCAACATCTTCCAATCAACGATCCTTTGTCTCGGACTCAAGTCAATATGCTGACCCAAAACTGTCAGGACTTCGGTGTTCAACTTTATGGACTTCAACATGGAAAACAGGGAATCGTTCATGTGATTGGTCCCGAACTCGGCTTGAGCTTACCGGGCATGACCATCGTTTGTGGAGATAGTCACACTTCTACTCATGGTGCTTTGGGAACCATCGCTTTTGGGATTGGCACCAGTCAAGTAGAACAGGTTTTGGCCAGTCAAAGTCTGCTACAGTATCGGCCAAAGACCATGAAAATCGAAATCAATGGAACCCTAGGAAAAGGGGTACTCTCCAAGGATATTATTCTCTACATCATCTCTCAAATCTCTAGTTCAGGAGGTACGGGCTACTTTGTTGAATATGCCGGTTCTGCCATTCGCAGTTTATCGATGGAAGCCCGTATGACCATTTGCAACATGAGCATTGAAATGGGCGCTCGTGGTGGTTTGATTGCCCCAGATGACACTACTTTCGAATATTTGGCCAATCGAGAACATACTCCCAAAGGGGCTGATTGGGATCGAGCACTTGCCTATTGGCGAAGTTTACCTTCTGATCCAGATGCCCAATACGACAAGGTTTATCAGTACGATGCCGCAGCTATTGAACCGATGATTACCTATGGTACCAACCCGGGAATGGGCATTGGTATTGGTCAATTCATCCCAGGCAAAGCAGTGGGTGGCAATATAGAAGACATGGCCAAAGCCCTCAATTACATGGGGTTAGATGCCAGACAATCCCTTTTGGGTAAAAAAATAGATTACGTTTTCATTGGAAGT
>JBCCSR010000994.1:0-2893 GCA_039199865.1 Bacteroidota bacterium | reverse complement strand
CGAATACCTCTTTGATGGGCAGTCCATCTTGCTCAAAGCGCTTGGCCTGATCGATAATTTGCTGATAGGTTTTGTTTTCCAAGTCAAAATCCAAGCGATTATTTTTCCTCAAAATTGAATACTGTAACAAAAAGGCCTGTTCCCTTGTCAGTTGCTTTCCCTTAAGCAGACCATTAAAATCTTTGACAAAATTAGTGGTACTAAAAGACTGATCGATAAGGCTTTCTCCGGAACAAGAGATCAAAAATAATATCGTAACGTAACAAAGCAACTTTTTCATTGATGAGGGTTTTGTTTTGGGTCAATACTTGGCCAGCACGCGCTCAAGTCTACCAGACGTTGACTTCCATGTCCAATTGGATATTGTATTTTTCTTTTACTGAGTATTGGATAGCTTGTGCCAATTGATAAATTTCTTTGCCGGTGGCGCCTCCGTGATTGACCAAGACTAGGGCCTGCTTTTCGTGCGTCCCCGTTCTTCCAATCTTTTTGCCTTTCCAACCGCATTGTTCGATCAACCAACCTGCTGGAATTTTGTATTTTCCATCTCCTAGGTCATAAAAAACCAAGTGGGAAAACTGCCGCTGCAAACTTACAAATTGCCGCGTAGATATTACCGGATTTTTGAAAAAGCTTCCCGAATTTCCCAAAATGGCAGGGTCGGGTAATTTGGATTGCCGAATGCGAATGACTGCATCACTGACCTGTCGTATGCTGGGATCTTTGATTTGCTGTTTTTCCAGTTCTTGACGAATGGCTCCATAAGCAGTTCGAATGTCATGCGCTTGGGTGGATAGTTTGAACCAGACCCCCGTAATACCAAATCGACCTTTCCATTTATTTTTGAAAATGCTATCGCGATAGGCAAATTGACAATCCTTTTTACGAAAGCGATGTACTTTTCCATCAGCTAAGTCCACGGCTTCCAATTGGTGAAACCGTTCGACCAGTTCTACTCCATACGCACCAATATTTTGAATGGGGGCTGCCCCGACCGTCCCTGGAATCAGAGAGAGGTTTTCTACTCCTCCCAAGTTTTGTTCGATACACCACATGACGAAGTCATGCCAATTTTCCCCAGCTCCCACTTTCACGTAGACACTTTTTTTAAATCGTCTGACGATGTGCTTGCCCAGGATATTATTCTTAATGACCAATCCGTCGACGGTCTTCGTCAACAACAAATTGCTGCCTCCTCCCAACAAATAAATCGGACGAACCGGCTGTTGAACAATCCTTTGTAATTCAGCAACGCTATTAATTTTTACGAAATGAGCGGCCTGTGCGGCAATGCCGAAAGTATTGAAGGGCTGAAGGGAAACGTTGGTTTTGATTTGCATTTCTGGTGATGGTCAATCGCTTGATCTTAACTGGCGAAATGTATGATAAAAATAAAAGTCTAGAATAATGGTTTGTAATCCAAGAATCTATCTGGCCACTAGACAAGATTTTGAGGGATACTGCATCTATGTGGGTAGATGAGGCGGTACATTGACATAAACTTATCCTTCCAATCCTTTACACTTTGATATTCTCGCTCTCCTTGTCGCTCCTCCAGTTCATCGACCACAAAATAGGTAAAGCCCCATAAACCTTTTTTTACAGGTGCCAATACTTTGCTTCCCTCTTCCGTATTGGGATAAGGATGGCCTTGACTCGTCATTCTTTCCAATTGATTCTCGATAATCAAAAAAGTATGATACCCATCCACTTCCTGTCCTGGCAAATATCCAAAACGACTAGAAACGAAAGGAGTACTTTGTACAAACTCTGCTTCTGCGTAGGAGGTCTCTCCAAAACTCAACAGGCGATTGCTCAAACTCACCATAAGCGGCATAACCGCCACACTTAGCAAGGTAACGACCATAAAAATTTGAAATTTTTCCAAAGACTTCTCCGCAAAAGATTGTAGACGAAAACTCAATGCCAGACCTCCCAAACCTCCAATGGCTAGGCTCGGTAGAATCATTTTCTTGACCTGCAAAGTATTGTTGAAATATTGAATTTCGATGGCATAAAGGGTGATGACTAGGAAAAGCAGCGTTGCTGCTAGAAGCGCTTTGAAATAATCCGATCGAAGCATTTCAATCCGATTGTTTCCTCCTTCCGAACTTGGTAAATCGAATAGCATAGGCAGTGGTTAAAATTACAAAACGCCTTAAGTGACTTCAAATTGCAATTTAGCCAAATTACTATACGCGCCATCTTCCACAAGAGACAATTCTTCGTGGGTTCCGCTTTCGACAATCTGCCCCCCCTCAATCACATAGATGCAATCGACCTCCCGGATAGTAGCCAGTCGATGGGCGATGATGATTGAAGTTCTTCCTTCCATCAGCTTGTTGAGTGCATCTTGAACTACCTTTTCTGACTCTGCGTCTAAGGAAGAAGTCGCTTCGTCTAGCAATAAGATGCTTGGATTGCGCATGATGGCTCTAGCGATGGCAATCCGCTGTCTTTGCCCTCCAGATAGTTTGATGCCTCTTTCTCCCACGATGGTATCAAAACCCTCGGGAAAGGCTTCAATAAACTCCAAGGCATTGGACTGCCTGGCAGCGGCCATAATTTCCTTCTCGGTTGCATCGGGTTTGCCGTACAGAATATTTTCACGAATGGTTCCTCCAAAGAGCATGACTTCTTGTGGGACAATGGCCATATTTTGCCGATATACGGCAAGGTCATAATCCGTAATCGTCTTTCCATCAACGGTAATGCTCCCTTGACTAATCGGATAAAATTGCAGTAGCAATTGGACAATAGTAGATTTACCCGAGCCACTCATCCCCACCAAAGCTATTTTTTGTCCAGAACGAATTTTTAAGTCAATGCCTTTCAAAACTGGAACATCTTGGCGGGTGGGATAAGAAAAATGAACATTCTTGTACTGAATGTT
>JBCCSR010000993.1:0-2894 GCA_039199865.1 Bacteroidota bacterium | reverse complement strand
CCCAACGGAAAAAGAAAGATCAAATTTGGATACTTTTCTTTCAAATGATTCCCCCGATAAGTCGAGGTGGCTCATCTCCAGTTCCGCTTCAGGATTGTTGTGCAGAGTAAACATGACCTGGAAAACAGGCGTACGACTCAAATTTCGTTCGGTTTCCACTCTTTCCACCACCATTTCAAAGGGCACTTCTTGATGGTCGAAAGCATCTATTGTTGTTTGTTTGACGTTTTCCAAAACTGTTCTAAAAGATTGCCGACTATTTAAGGTGGAGCGAAGTGCTAAGGTATTTAAGAAAAAGCCCACCACAGATTCTATTTCTTTATATCCTCTATTGGCTACCGGTGTACCGATACAAATATCTTCTTGATTGGTATAACGGAACAGCAAAACCTTGATCGCTGCCAAGAGGGTCATAAATAAACTGGTCCCCGTTTCTACTGAAAATGCTTTGAGCTGTTTTGATACCTGCTCATCAATATTGAATTTGATACTTGCTCCTTTATTGGATTGCACGGACGGGCGAGGATAGTCAGTTGGGAGCAATAAAGGAGTGACCTCGTTCAGCTGATCATTCCACCAATCCAATTGATCCGTCAGATAATGATCCGACAAATTCTCTCTTTGCCAAATGGCGTAATCCGCATATTGAATTTCAGAGATTGGTGCAGGGATGGCTTGCCCCAATTGTAAAGCATGGTAACAGTCCATTAAATCTTTTACCAACAATGAGATCGACCAACCATCGCAAGCAATGTGATGCAATACCAAAACCAAAAGATGGTCCTGCTCATCGCATTGAATTAGTCTTGCTCGGAAAACATAATCGGAAGATAAATCAAATGGTTTTTCAACATCTGCTCTTACCTTTTCTTGCCATACACTTGCCTCCCTGTATTCAGGACTATCACTGTATTGCATGGTCCATTGATTCCAGGATAAGATTTCCTGATAGGCTTTTCCTTTTTCGGATTTAATGACGGTTCTCAACACTTCGTGGCGTTCAACCAATTTTTTCAGTGCGGCTTCCAATGCATGCTGATCCAAATCATTTTTTAATCGAATGATGGATGGAATATGATAAGAAAGACTGCCACCAAATTGGTCAATAAACCACAAACGTTCTTGAGCATAAGTTAAAGGAATTTTGTCCAGTCGATTTCCTTTGACTATTGGTGGAAGCTGACTAATTTCTCCTTTGGATGCTAAATGCGAGATGAGGGATTGAATCGTAGGGAAATCAAAAACATCTCCGACACCAACGTCCAAGTTGAGTTCATTTCGAATGGCAGCAATTACCCTTACAGCCAACAAGGAATGGCCTCCCACTTTAAAAAAGTCATCGGTTATACTTACTTTTTCCAGGCCTAACAATTCCGACCAAATCGACGCCATTTGCTTTTCCATGGCGCTACTCGGTGCGATAAATTGCGCTCCCAAATCAAAAGTCATGGCCAGCAATTCTTTTTTATCAATTTTGCCACTGATGGTCACTGGAAATTTTTCCATGGGCATAATCGATAAAGGCACCATATAATCCGGAAGTTTCCTTTCCAAGTGTTCTTGTAAAGAAAGAACATTCGCTTGCTCTACATTTGGAACGACAATATAAGCATGCAACTGTTTGTTTCCTTGCGTATCCTTTTTGGTCAATACGATCGCATCGACGATTTGGTCAAAATTTTTGATGGTGGATTCGATCTCCCCTAACTCAATTCGATAGCCCCTAATCTTGACCTGATCATCTACCCTACCAGCAAATGCCAGGCATCCATCCTCCAACCATTTCCCCCGATCACCCGTGTGGTATAGTCTTTCTCCTTCTAGAAATGGATGATCCATAAATTTTTGCTGCGTCAAATCGTCTCTGAAAAGGTATCCTCTAGCTAAGCCTACCCCACTTACGTAAATGTCTCCTTCTATGCCTTTAGGAACCAATTTCTGCTGGGCATCCAAAATCAATACCTGCATGTTGGCCAGGGGTTTTCCAATCGGAATTTGATTTCGGTTGGCATCTGCCTCGCTCACTTTGTGAATCGAAACACAAACTGCACATTCTGTGGGACCATAGGCGTTGTAGTAATCTAAAAAATTGGCACAATACAGAGCAGTTGTGGGATCTGCGGGTTCACCGGCAGTAATCACCACTCTTAAAAATTGCAATTGGTCGAGGTCAAGTACTTGTAGATAGGTTGGTGGAAAGGTCACTACGCTTACCGCTCGTTTTTGCATATATTGAATCAATTGCTCCCCTTCGGCAATGGTTTCTTTTTCCGCGATCACCAGAGCGGCACCACAATAAAAGGCCATAAATACTTCCGAAATAGACGCGTCAAAAGAGAAGGAGGCAAATTGTAGGACCCGGTCTTTTTCAGTAATTTCAAATTGAACGATTTGATCCAAAGACATATTTACATTACTTCCATGTTCAATCATTACCCCTTTGGGTCGGCCAGTTGATCCAGAAGTATAAATGATATACATCAAATCATTGGGCGCAATATCAAGGCTTGGATTTTGACTGCTTTGTGGAGCAATAAGCGATTGATTGGCATCTAAAGCCAGGCAGGCCACATTTGTTGTTTTTTCAAAATTGTGCTTGGTTTTTTCCTCACAAAGTACAAAGGAGATTTTGGCATCTTCCATTAAAAAATGGATTCGCTCTGTAGGCAAATCAGGGTCAAATGGAACGAAGACCGCCCCGGCTTTGAGCGTTCCGATCAAGGCGAGAATGGCATCCACAGATTTGTTCATACACACGGCAATTCTCGCTTCGGGTCCCAAGTCTTTTTCAATTAAGTAATGGGCCAATTGATTGGCTTTGTCATTGAGCTCCCGATAGGTTAACGAGATATCATGAAGAACAAGAGCAATGTGATCCGGTGTTTTTTCAACTT
>JBCCSR010000992.1:0-2895 GCA_039199865.1 Bacteroidota bacterium | reverse complement strand
TACAGCATTTCAGCAGGTTTGGATTATCCAGGAATTGGTCCGATGCATGCCCACTTGATTGACTCGGGCAGGGCAGAGGCAGTGAGTGTCACTGATCAAGAAGCATTGGAAGCGGCTTTTATGTTGGCCCAGACTGAAGGAATCATTCCCGCCTTGGAGACGGCTCATGCCTTCGCTGCTTTAGATAAAATCCAATTTGCTCCAGAAGATGTAATGGTGATCAATTTGTCTGGGAGAGGGGATAAGGACTTGGGAACTTATGTGCCTTACTTTGAAAAAATGAAAGGAGCAGTTTAGTTCTTGGGAAGATGGACTTAATAAAACGTATTATGAAAATAAAAATAGGAAAAAAGTGGTCAGAAGTTTATGGAATTCCGGTAGGAACTACGTCTATATATCGACGTACGTTTAATCTGGACTTAAAAATAGACTCCTGACTCCAAAGAGGGCTGAAACAGGGCAGCCGGAGGTAGATTAGGAGGTGAAAATTTGCGTCGGTTTGGCCGACGGCGGCGGCGGATGAGGGTGGGACCCACCCTGACCAAAAGCCAAGAGTAGGTCTTAAACTACGATAGTTTCCACAAGAAAATGAAACAATTGGCTCAGTATTGGTCAAACCTCTACTTCTGTCATAACATATAATATCAGTAATTATGAATCGAATTCAATCTTTATTCAATCGAAAAAACAAAGACATCCTCAATATCTATTTCACTGCGGGCTATCCCCAATTGGAAGATACTGCCACCATTATTACCGCCTTGGAGGAAGCGGGAGTGGATTTGATTGAGGTGGGGATGCCTTATTCGGATCCAATGGCAGATGGTCCAACCATTCAAGAAAGTGGCCAAGTCGCAATAGACAATGGAATGACCCTAGCTACTTTGTTTGAGCAGCTCAAAAGGCTAAGAGCAAGTAGCGACGTTCCCTTGATCATGATGGGCTACTTTAATCAGGTGATGCAGTATGGTGAGGTCGCATTCTTAAGCAAATGCCAGGAAATCGGGATTGACGCTTTGATTTTACCAGACCTACCATTAGATGTTTATGAAGCACAATATCAAGAGCTATTTGAAAAGTACAATTTGAAAATTATCTTTCTCATCACTCCGCAAACCAGTGAGGAGCGCATTCGAAAAGTAGATGAGTTGAGCAATGCTTTTATCTACATGGTCTCTAATGCTTCCATTACGGGAGCCAAATCGGGAATTACTGATGGGCAATTGGCCTATTTCAAGCGCATCAATCAAATGAATTTGAAAAATCCGCGCTTGATTGGTTTTGGCATTTCCAATCATGACACCTTTTCCACGGCCTGTCAATATGCGAATGGAGCCATTATTGGAAGTGCTTTTATTCGTGCTTTGAAAGGAAGTTCAGACCTGTCGAAAACAGTCCGTGACTTTGTCGAGTCCATTAAAAATCTTGAAGTCATCTCTTAGTCTATTTTGATAATCCTTTTCTCAAATTTATGAAAACCGTTAAATCATGATAATCCAACTTGAAAAAAATATTAAGGCTGATCAACTTGAACAATTAAAAGGAAAATTAGCCGCCGTTCAATACAATACCAGCGAGGTCAGTACTCAATATGGCAATTACATCATTGGGGTGGGAAAAAAGGAATTTGACATTCGTTCCATTGGAACCATGGAGGGCATTAAAGACATTCACCGGGTGAGTGATGCATTCAAATTGGTTTCCCGAAAATGGAAGGTTGGGGATAGTCATATCGATTTGGGAGATGAGGTGAAAATTGGGGCGGGACATTTCGAAATCATGGCTGGACCTTGCTCCATTGAATCCGAAGAACAAATTCAGAGTACGGTCGCTCATTTGGTAGCCAATGGAGTCCGCATTATGAGAGGCGGAGTGTATAAACCGAGAAGTTCTCCCTATTCGTTTCGGGGTTTGGGAATTGATGGTTTAAAATTATTTTACAAACACTGTCAAGCCAATGGCATCAAAATCATCACGGAAGTCATGATGGTGGAGCAAATTGAGCCGATGTTTGATTACATCGATGTTTTTCAAGTAGGGGCACGCAATTCGCAAAATTTCAATTTGTTGGATGCCCTGGGTAAAGTAGACAAACCCGTGATGCTAAAAAGAGGCATTTCCGGAACCATTGAAGAGTTGTTACAAGCGGCAGAATACATATTTTCTAATGGAAATGAGCGCATTATGCTTTGTGAAAGGGGCATTCGTTCCTACGAAAAAGCCTATCGCAATACCTTGGACATCAATGCGATTCCCATTTTGAAAGAA
Organism: Bacteroidota bacterium; assembly: GCA_039199865.1. Taxonomy (GTDB): domain Bacteria; phylum Bacteroidota; class Bacteroidia; order Chitinophagales; family Saprospiraceae; genus JALZUU01. Next base: position 627 of record JBCCSR010000992.1, on the reverse strand, counting down.
AAATCTCACTTACCGGTAGTGGTCGATCCTTCCCATGGTATTGGACTTCGTCGTTTTGTGGAATCTGTTGCTTTGGCCGGGGTGATGGCTGGTGCGGATGCAGTGATTTGTGAGGTCCACCAAACGCCCGAAAAGGCGTTCTCTGATGGTCAGCAAACCTTGGATTATCAGCAAGCCAAACAGCTGTACGATCGCATGCGGAAAACCTTTGCTTTTCGTCAAGATATCGGCTTGAGTTAGCTGCCTTCGACCCATTTCTCTTGAGATAAGTCTTTTCGTCTTTTGTACCAATGGCGAGCAATGCCAAAGATGGTGAGTAGGAGTAAAAATGCCCAGATGTTTTCTTGAATGAAACTTAGGTTTCGTAAAATTTGATCGGCACAGTGGTAGCCCAAAAATCCGAATAAGCAAACCCACACGATGCCGCCGACAATACTTAGGAATACAAAGCGCGCCAGGGAATAGTCGGTCAGTCCAATCATAATTGGTACGACAATTCGGAAGCCAAATAAGTAACGATAAATCATTAACAGAGCATTGGGATGTTTTTCAAAAAGGTAGCTTACCTTTTTGATTTTAGCCTTCATTTTGGGTCTTTTATCAACATAGGGTTGCCCTTGCTTTCGG
>JBCCSR010000991.1:0-2897 GCA_039199865.1 Bacteroidota bacterium | reverse complement strand
GTTCTCTAAACGAGCCCCACTGCGGTAATTGGGAAAACGTTCGAGCCCTAAACAGTGGAGAAACATTTGGAGGTCGAATTGGCCCATTGCTGCACAAATGCCCATATAGTCAGCCATGAGTTCGTCGTGCATATTATTGGCCATGATGCCGAAATAGCGGAGGGTAAAATAATGGGTACATTCGTGATCGAGACGGATCGTCTCCGAGAGGATCAGCCATTCTTCTGGAGACAGGCCAAGGTGCGCTGCGGGAACGTCGCTGTAAGGCTTTTCACTCAAAATCATCAGTTTGTCCTGGTAATATTTCGGATGGGGAAGAATGCAGGCTTTAAAGTGATCCGACCAATTGCCTTGTGGATGTTGACGGCTCCATTCTTCTTGTAGCTGACGAATCCTGTCCCAGTTGTTGAGGCCCTTAATCATACTGGCGCCCATGGAGTCGGGAATGGCGACGGGCTCATTGCGATGCGCCAGCGCACGTACGATGGATTTGAAATCTTCCGGGTGAGGGACCAATAAAACGGGAATTTTTCCCGCCGCACTCTGGTGAAGGATCAATTGGATTTCATCGGCTTTCTGGAGTGCCAAGCCAGTGGCTTCTGCCATGTTTGCTGTGGTTTGCCCACGCAAACAGGCAGCCCGGTAGTTTAATGTTTGGCTAATGCCTTCCTGAATGGGAAATTGCAATTGAACCAATTTTTCTTGTAAGAGTGAAAAGACTCCTTTGCCACGACTGGCTTGCAGGTATTCCTTCCAAGCGTCGATAAAACTTTCGTCTTGGAGCGGGATAATGGCCTCGCTAGTTGGGTTTGTAAATTTGTTGTTGAGGTAGCGGCCTAGTTCTTCGGTAACTTGACGATCACTACAATATTGCTGTAAGTAAACTTGATCATTTGTTGCGTTCATTGATCTTGGTTTAATTTAGTTAGGCAATTTGTCGTTTGGCGAGTTTGGAAAACAAGCCATCTTGTTCGATCAGTTCTTGATAGGTGCCCGATTCGACGATCACTCCATCTTCCATGACATAAATTCGATCGGCATTGATGACGGTACTCAATCGATGAGCAATGACGATTCTGGTGGCTTGCAATCGGTCCAAACTTTCCGAAACGATATTTTGAGTTCGATTATCCAAGGCACTGGTCGCCTCGTCCATGTAGAGAATTCGTGGCTTGTGAACGATGGCTCGGGCAATCATTAATCTTTGGCGTTGGCCACCAGAGAAAGTACCCGCTCCTTCACTGATGACGGTGTGCATTTCCATGGGCATTTGTTTGATGTCTTCTTCCATTCCAGCCATCTTTGCTGCTTGCCAAGCATCTTCCAGGTTCAATTCTGAATTGCCCACAATGTTTTTATAAATACTTCCAGCCATTAATGCCCCGTTTTGCAAGACGACGCCCAATTGTCGACGAACCAAATCTTTGTTGAGTGAATCGTAGGCTTGTCCATCGTAGTAAACGGAGCCCGATTCGGGTTCTTCAAATCCGAGTAGAATTCGCAGGACGGTTGATTTGCCTGATCCAGATGGACCAACAAAGGCAACCATTTCCCCCTGCTTGATTCGAAACGAAACATCCTTCAAAACCAGTGGTTGGTCGGGCGCATATCTGAAGTTGACGGAGTTGAGTTCGATTTCTCCTTTCAATTCACCCGGATCTCCACTTTCATCCGTTGACTCGGGGACCTCTTCCAAAATGGGTTTGACCCTTTCGTAAAGCGGAATCATATTGAGGGAGGTGATCAGCGCCATACTGATGTTGAGGCAGTCATTGAGGAATTGGTTGAAAGCCGTAACGAAAGCCATGAATGCTCCCACGGAGATCAGTTCTTTTCCTCCGATTCCTGCAGTTTGGATAGTGTAATAGATGAATCCAAAAAAGAAAATATTGGTAACTAATGGATAAGATCCGTTAAAGACTTCTACATAGTTTTGGTGACTTCCCGATCGAAATCCGAGGAGTTTTAAATCTGAAAAACGATCGGCCCAGATGGAGAAGATGCGCTGCTCAGCGCCGGTCACTCGGATTTTGGTAATCCCCGATAAAAACTCAAAAAGGAAGCCTTGGATATCTCCATTGGTTTGGGCAATTTCTCGATCGTATTTTAATTTGAGAAAACCGATGCCGATGACAACGGTTACCGCAAACAGTGCCAAACCAATGCCCACCCAGGCCAAACTTGAATCGTAGTAAAAAAGTAAAAACAAATTGACAAAAGAAAAGGCTCCACTCAATACGGCAGTCAGCACTGTAGAAGATAAGATCTGCCGAATGGAGTTGATACTTAGTGCTCTTAGTGTGAGGTCACCTGCCGAGTATTTTCGGTAAAAAGTAATGGGAAGGCGCAACAGATGATCCATCAGTCCTGCTTGTACATTGATATTGGACTTGGTTTCCAACCGAAGTTGCAAAACCCCTTGGATCAATCTGAGTAGCGCTGTTACCAAACCTATAATGAGCATGATGCCAAACACTTCAATCAGGAAGCCACGATCGGCTTGTGGTATGACATCATCGAAAAGAATTCCGGATAAAATAGGAACCAATAGCCCGATCAGACTGCCGGACAATGCTGCTAATACAATATACCAGGCGTCTTTCTTTAGGCCTTTGATGGCAAAGCTCCAAATCTTACTGATAGAGGTCATTGGTTCATCAAAAGCATAGAAAAACATATAGGCGATGGGGTCGAGTGATTCGGCCACCTTACGATTAACCTTCTGGTTAGTTTTAGTTTCCACATCCTTCAGCATATAGGTATCCGAAGTCTGTTGTATCAGGGCTACTGGTTTATGATCTTCTTTAGTAAAAGCAAGGAGATGCCCATTTTCCTCTTTCCACCATTCTCCACGCAAAATGACTTTGCGAACGCGGGCATTGGAAATCTGGGCAATG
>JBCCSR010000990.1:0-2899 GCA_039199865.1 Bacteroidota bacterium | reverse complement strand
TGATGATATAAATATATTTATGATGTTTTATTTTCATCATTATATTATACATTACTGTAGTTGTCCCCTCATCATACAAGTCACAGGTGCTCAGGAGACCTTGACCATAGCAGCAGAAATAAACTGCTTTGCGTTTAAAATTTGGTATGATAATTTATATTCATCTAGCAATTGAGCCATCAGACGGGCCAAGCGCGTTTTGGCCTGTCCACGCAAACCCAATAGCAAAATATTATGTCGAGACAAAATGGCCCGTTCTAAGTCGGGAATAACGGTATCATCAAAACCTAGAATCCCTTCGAATACTTTTTCTTTACTGCGCAATCGGTCCATGAGATTGGCCCTCAACTCCTGCTTAATGCTTTTCGCTTGGTAGCCCGCAGCCTTCAATTCGCCTAGTGTTTTGATAGTTGTATGATCCATTTGATGGTGTTTCAATGTTGTTTGATAAAGAGGGAAAAAATAAAAACATTAAACGTTTCTAGTCCTCTAATTGTTTGTTGGTTTGGTAAATATCCAAAGAAAGCCGTTATTTTTGGAGCGGAATTACATCAAAACCAAATGCGATGATCGATAAGTTAAAAAAAGGACTACAACAGGCAGGAGACCTCATCAAGGAACAAGCTGCCAATCTCGGAGACAGTGCCTTGGAAAAAACCAACAGCCTTTTTGAACAATGGGCTTACATTTTTCCTACGCTGGATGAGCTGGGCTTGAAAATGCAATCCTTCAGCGTAGGCGTATCCATTAGCCCTACCATGGAAGTACATCTCACCGGAAGAGCTATTGATTTTACCCCCGACAAATTAGAGCCCATCCAGGAAAAGTATCAAGACAGTACCATCCTCACTTCAGTCTTCAAGACCATCCAAACCACCTATGAGTTACATCAAAAAACGGAAGCAGAACTGTTTGAACCCATTCACCTCAAGATCACGGTCAAAATCTCTCCCGAAATCAAAGTTATTTTAGGGGATCCCGAAATCTTCTAAAGCCCATTTAATCGTCTACCATGGAATCACTCCAAGAATGTCCCATTTGTCAATCAAAGTCCTTCGACACCCAAATTGAAACGGCAACGCAAATGCATGCTGGCAGCTCGAGATTCAACTTTGATCGTTGCCAGGATTGTGAACTCGTCTTTCTCAATCCCAGAGTCTCCTCAAAACGCTTAAAGGATTATTACACTGATTATTATCTCCCCTACCGAGGTCCGTCCGCGTGGGGAAAGTATGCCAAGCAAGTGGATAAAAGTCAAAAGCAATTGGATGCACTGCGTACAAAATCTATCGGCCAATACCATCCTATCAAGTCGAGTAGTATTTTATTGGATATTGGTTGTGGCCAACCTAGTTTTCTCGTCCAGGCAAAAGCCAAATACCAGTGCCGTGCAATCGGAATAGACTTTACGGATGAAGGCTGGAAAACAGAGCCCAGCGCCTTTGCAGGTCTCGAATTGCACACGGGTGAAATCAAGGATTTACCTCAAGCACTCCAAGCGGATGTCATCACTATGTGGCACTATCTGGAACACGATTATACGCCTTTGACCAATCTCCAATCGCTCCATCAACATGCACACGAGAAAACAACGCTGATCATAGAAGTCCCCAATTACGATTCGGAAAGCCGTCGAAAGTTTGGGGAATACTGGGCGGGCTACCACAGTCCACGCCACACCTCTTTGTTCAATCCAAAATCGATGACTACTTTGTTAGAAAATAGCGGTTGGAAAGTAAAGGAAATATTGACCTACGGAACTTTGAATCCATACATTCTCTACTGGATGAGTAAAATGGAGAAAAAGGGCATCCGCTGGGACAAAAACATGGAAGAGGAATTTGTGGGCTTTGTACTCGGTTGGATTGCATTTTATCCAAAAGCGCTACTACAAAAAAAGCAATCATTGGGTATCATGACCGCCATTGCAGAACCAGCATGACAGCCATACAGGGAGCAATTCGCGTGGAACGCATCAAAAATCTAGTCGTGGAACATTCTCCCACGTCCCAACGGAGCGATAAGGTTGAAATCGAGCAAACAACTCTTCTTTGTACCAGTCGAGTTTCCTGGTTTTTCTTATGGCCTCTTGATGCTCCGCGCTTTCGTAAGCAAACTGTTTGACTGACTCCCAATTTTTCCACAAACTAAAAGTAGCCATTTGAATGACTGGCACCTCGCCAATCCCTTTGGTGTAAATCAACCCAGGATTATTGGCAATTGGACGCTCAGAGGTAGGTACATAATTCCAAAAGGTCAGTAGCTTTCTCGTTTTGATGGTAGCTCTAGTGATAATGGCTAGATGAGGATTCTCACTATCTAGATCTTGACTGACCTCAAAAGGATTTCCTCCCGACCACAATCCATGCGCTTTGATGTTTTTCAAAAATAGGGTCCAATGCTCTTGAGTGTGCTTTTTGTAAGCCTCCATCAAATCGGATTGCTCCAAAAAGGCAAGTGCCGACGCCTCATCCTCCCACACCTGTAGCAAACTGTAAATGGACCAGTCGGGACGTGGATTGAAGCCACTGCCCTTTCCACTCCCCATTAGTTTGTAAAAAACTTGACCTTTTGCTTTGGCCAATTGGGCATGCGCAAATTGCATCATGTTGAAGGCCCAGACTTTGTTCCAAAGTCCAGAGTACTTAAAAAATGTAATCGTGGTAATTTGCTCCATAATCGAATGAAAAACAGTAAAAAGTAAAAAGGGTTGAGGGCAAGATAAGAAGAAGCAAGGAATTACTAACTTTACAGGGTATCAGTCCTTAAATTCCATGAAATTATTGTGCAATAAATTTTTAGGCCTTTGTTTGATTTTTTGTTGCTTTGGTGCCTGCCAAATCAATAGCCAAGCCATCATCGAACTCAATGAGGCCATGATTTTCAATCTATCTGCCAG
>JBCCSR010000989.1:0-2902 GCA_039199865.1 Bacteroidota bacterium | reverse complement strand
CGATTGCGAACATGATATCTATAGCCATAAGGCCTGCTAATTTAGTCGATTCCTAACCAAAATTACGATATTCTTCGATGATCGACGTGGATTGATTTTTGGTGCTCAAATTTGTAGCGTCAATCGTTAAAATACTGCCGATCATCGAAGAATATCGTAATTTTGGTTAGGAATCGACTAAATTAGCAGGCATTATGGCTATAGATATCATGTTCGCAATCGCTGTGGCGACCGGGTTCTACCTCGGTTTTGCCCGAGGAATTATCGGAACCGTCTTTAACGCGCTCTCCCTTATTTTCGGGTTGATGGCAGCCTTCAGGTTTGCCGACCCTATGAATGAATTCCTCAAGCACAGTTTTGGTAGTGATAATCCGTTGATGTTTGCTGCAGGTTTTGCTTTATCGTTTGTAATAACAATGTTTCTCATCCGTACCATCGCACGAGGGTTGGAAGGCATTTTAAAAACGGCCAACATCAACATCATCAATCAATTTGCTGGAGGTCTACTGGTCTCCGTCTTCATGGTCTTAGTCTACAGTGTACTGCTGTGGTTTGCCGACCAGACACGTCTGGTCAACCGAGAAGTAAAAGATCAATCGAGGACTTACGTCTACGTCAAGGAGTTTCCCGCTCAAGTCAAACAGGTGGGCCTCAAAATCCAACCCATTGTTGTCCAATTTTGGCATCAATCATTGGATATGATGGATCGCATGGAAGAAATGAGTATCGAGCGTACCGAACAAGGCAATGTTTATGATATTCCAGATGAGGAAAATGCCCCAACAGCAGAGGAAAGTGATCAGTAAGTTCGCAGTGTCGACCCAGCACACATGAAATCACTTCCCGTTTTTTTCCATCTTGCCTTTTTCTTACTTTGTTTGACAAATCTATACGCAGAATGGGCAGATTCGATTCTACTCATTTATGGGAGTAAGCCCTTGCTTATTACGAGTTTAGCGGCTTATTTTTATTGGTCGACTGTCCAGTACTCCATTCCCTTTCGCCATCTCATCTTTCTCGGTTTGCTCTTTTCAGTCGGTGGAGATACCATCCTGATGTTTGTTGAAAATGATGCTCAGTATGCGCATTGCTTTGTCTATGGATTAGGGAGTTTTTTAATCACCCATCTTTTTTATGGCTATGCATTTGTCAAATGGCCCAAGCAGGACAAAGGGCTTTTATCGAAATTCCCTTGGTTAATGGCTTTGCTGCTACTCTTTTTCCTTGGCAACTCGGTCTTCCTCTGGCCTGATCTACCGGAGCATCTACAAATACCCGTCGTTGTTTACAGCGCCATAATTTTGAGTATGACTACCGCCTGTATTCACTTGTATGGTTGTATTCCTAACATCAGTTTTCAGCTGCTTTTAGCGGGCGTACTGCTCTTTGTGCTTTCAGACAGTATCATTGCGCTCAATAAATTTAAGGGAGATCAATTTCTAATTCCATACGTTCGGCTCATCATTATGCTGACCTATTTGGCTGGCCAGTATTTGATTGTTCGCGGAGCAGTTTCCCTCCTCAAAAGTCAAGGCCAAGCAATTGAATACAACGACGTATTTTGACTGGCCTTTAACGCTTAGGCATTTCTCGGCAATTCATCAACTATATGCGGCTTTGAGATGTTCTAAGGTGGAGCAAAACGTTGTATTACAATCAATGGGCTATTCAAGCTCCATTTGACCATTTGATTTCAGGAAAAACGGAGTCGCCTATCCATTTCGATAGGTCTGAAATCAAGCAAATCAATCATTTCCAGCTGCTTTTTGCATCTGGAACCATCTAAAGCAATCATGTCTAACTTCTGGGATAAAATCAAAAAGCTGTTTTCTGAGTCCGAGCAAAGCTCACCAAGTCAACCGGCGATTCGCCAGATGATTGAACGCTCGGAAGAGGAAAAGGCCGACTATATTCAGTGGAAAAAGACGCTGGCCAGACGACGCTTACTCGATTGGTTAAACGATCAATACCTACAATTCATGGGGCCATCTGATCATTTTGATGAAGCGATTGATTTTCTCCATACGCCTTCCTCCAAGGGTTTTGTCATTCATTTTTATCAAACGCGCTACACTCCTCGTGAAATCACTCATTTTTTTGATTTCTTAAAAGAAAAAGTATTGACGCTCGACTATTCCAGCTATGTATCGGACTCCAGAACCTACAATCGTCCCAAGTGGGTGGAAACGGTACAAAGACATTATCTAAAGCCCAAAATTTTACGCCAAGCAGCAGCGCAACAAAAGATAGATCAAAGATTCGGAAATATTACCATTGAATTGTTGTTGAGAAATGATCAAATCCATCAACTGAAGTTTCGAGCAACGACTTATCAAGATCACAAATTCAAAGAAGCAGGAGCTTTCTCCGACTTGATGCAATCATTGATGGTTTAGTTTTTCCAGTTCTTCCGTTCCTGCTCAATGTGATGAAGCGTCACTTTGAGTCCATACTTTTGCTCCAAACGACGGGCCAAAGCATCGGCAGCATAGACCGAGCGATGTTGGCCGCCAGTGCAACCAAAATTGATCATCAAACTCGTAAAACTCCGTTCCAGATAGTTGTCCACCGCTTCATCAACAATGTGATAAATATTGTTGAGAAAATCTCCCATATTACTATGTTCCTGTAAAAACTGAATCACTGGCTCATCTCGTCCCGTCAGTTTTTTGTAGGGCTCATAACGACCGGGATTGTGCAGGCAGCGACAGTCAAATACAAATCCACCACCATTTCCCGAAGGGTCTTCTGGAATTCCCGTTTTTTTATAGGAAAAACTATTGATCCGGACTTTTAAAAAATCAACCTTCCGATCTCCCTTCTCAAAAGCAGTAAACTGTTTGTCATTGACCATTCGATGGAGTACGCCCATCAATTCGGGCACTTCAATTGGTAGACGAGT
>JBCCSR010000988.1:0-2903 GCA_039199865.1 Bacteroidota bacterium | reverse complement strand
TCTGGATTTCCCACCAAAATAAACTACGCACAAGGGAGAAAAACATACGCCAAACGGAATGAAAGTACGGTTACATAGCAAAGATTTAGAGGAACTCCTCCTTGAGAATAGTTACCCCGACTCCTTCTCCTCTACACTGCGTGGAGGCGTAACGGAACGGACCTTTCCCGGGGAGTTGATCGGTGGAAGTGGTAGTTATCAAGAAATTTTCATGGACAATATCCATATTGGCTACGGCAATATTCACGTCGATCGGAGCCTAGAACTTCGTTTTGAGACCGATATGGAGACGGTAGAAATGCATTTTGCCCTCAGAGGAATGACCCAAGTGGAGGAAGACAATAGCAAACGCCATTTTCAGTTTGAAGGCAATCAACACAACATCATTTATTCCACTAATTTTGAAGGACGCGCTTTTTTCAGCGCAGCTGAAGGGATCAAAGTATTTGAGGTCAATTTACTTCCTGGTTTTTTCAAACGCTTCCTCCCCCAAGAAGAAAAAGCCTTCTTTCGCTTTCTAAAGGCCATAGACCGAAGGGAAAACAGCATGTTAAGCCCCTGGCACTATCCCATTACCCCGGAGATGCATTGGCTAATTCAGGAAATCCTCAACTGCCGGCTCAAAGGTTTATACAAAAGGTTTTTCCTCGAAGCGAAGGTCACTGAGCTGTTGCTTTTACAGTTGGAACAAATCAGTTCCAAACAAGATCCCAGAAAGTATCCCCTCAAAAAGTCAGACATTGAAAGAATGTACGCAGTAAAAGATTACCTCAATGACCATCTGCGGGAGGCTTGTACGCTTGCTGACCTCGCCCACCTTTTTGGAACCAATGAATATAGTTTAAAAAAGGGATTCAAAGATGTATTCGGCACAACAGTATTCAACTATTGGAGTGCCGTAAAGATGAACCATGCCAAGCAACTGCTACTAAATAATAGCCTCAGCATTGGCGAGGTAGCCGATATCATCGGTTACAAAAATCCCCAACATTTTACCACAGCGTTTAAACGCAAGTTTGGATATCCACCAAGTCAGGTGAGATAAAACCAGCCTTCGACCCTGCGAATTGGCGGGCGGCTTGCTTGCTCCATACTCGCAATCCTCCGCTCTACTCGTCCGATTGTAAATTGCTGAGATCGATATTGTTCTCCATCAAGATTTCATTTTCTATCGCCAAATCATAGGTACTCTCCTCGAAATCGGTCAGGATGTTTTTGTCCGCTCCAGCGTTTAACAGTAGGTCTATCGTTCTACTATCTCTCGCCTTCATCACGGCAAGGTGAAGGGCGGTAAGTCCTAGGTCATTTTTAATGTTTAAGTCGATCTCCATCTCCAATGCCTTTTGAATGAGGTAGGGATTGTCTTTTTCGATGGCGTAATGAGCAAGCGTATTGCCATTAGCATACGAATGCTTGGCCTTCAGCCCTTTTGCGCTTAAGGCATTGAGGATGTATTCGAAATTGTCTTTCCTTCTTTCTGAGTAAAATTGAAACGCCAGGCTATAAAGATCATTTTGCTCTTCGTCTAAAATGGTAATGTCTGCTCCTTGTTCCATTAAAAAATCGAAAATATCTTTTTTCGCATAGGCCACAGCGTTTGATAGTGGAGAATGCCCTTTTTGATTGACTTGATCGATGTTGCTGATGTATGGCAATAGTTTTTTTACGTTTTCCAGTTTACCATAGGCAGCATTCAGGAACGCAGTATTGCCATCTTTATCAATTTGATTGATATTGACTCCCTTATCGATAAAGAAGTCGATGACTGCCGGATTGCCTCGCCTAACAACATGATGCAGCGGAGATTGTCCATCCCAGTTGACGATATCTGCCTCTAAACCCAAGCTGTCCAAGTACATGAAGGTCTTCAACAATACCTCTGATCTTTTCCTGCCGTAAGCCGCATAAAACATAGCATTTTCTCCTTTGCTATTGAGATAGTCATGCTTTACATTTTCCTCTAGACAAAGATCCATATTCTCCAAGTTCCCGGCTCTAGCTGCGTAGTGAAACAGTCCATTGCCTTTGGCATCACGATAATGCCAATCCAATCCTTTATCGACTAGGTAATGAAACACTTTTCTATCCTCCGCATCCGAACCAGCGAGTGCCAATAATATATTTGTCCCACCAGAATTAGTAGAATGAATATCTACACCATTGGCCAACAGGAGATCGTACAAGGCTAAATCTTCTTGGCTTCCAAAGCCACTCATCAATAAAATGTTGGTCCCTCTGGTCGTTTTAAAATGTACGTCAGACTCTAAATCGATCAGGTGTTGGATCAATGGAATATTTCCCCGGTACGCTGCCCACAAAAGATAGGTAACGTCTCCGTGAGTCGGCTTGGTCACGGGATTGCCTTCGAGGGAAAGCATATACTTTAGGCTCGCCAAGGGGGCGTGGTCGATGATTCCGTAGGAAACGCCATCAAAGGAAAAAAGGTCACGTTCAGTCGGATCATGGCCTTCAGCAATTTTTGCTTTGATCAGGTCTACGGTGGGGGCTGCTTTCCAGAATTCTCTGTCGAGAAATATATTTTTCTCTTTATCTTGAGCAGTAAGGGAGCTAAAAATGAAAAGCAGAAGCAGTGTGGATATATATTTTTGCATGATTCGGTGTTTTCTGTAAATTTAGTTAATTAGACTTAGTCTAAATAATAATTGTGTCATTTTTTAGTTAATAAAAGCCAATCTAACTGCAAAGCGCTAGGCAACAAATAGTCAATAGCTCCAAAGCCCGTTGGCTACAAGTAAAAAAATAGAAATGGAAGCATACCAAAGCAGAAAAATAGGATACAGGGATCGAGTTGAAATAAACGGCTGGCAGGTCAAGATTTACACTATAGCTAAAACTGGAACATTTAATCATCCTGTTTTTTATCAAAACGCCCTCCACCAACT
>JBCCSR010000987.1:0-2909 GCA_039199865.1 Bacteroidota bacterium | reverse complement strand
GGCATTCGGTATTCAACAAAATGGAGGGCTACTATGGATAGAAAAAATCATAAAGCAATTACGATACCTCAACGCCTTCAATGCCAACAGCGACTACAGCCGGACCAAAGCCAGATACCGGAAGTTGTTCAATAACTCGGACACCGGCGAACCCGATACCCACCTCATCGACGAACTTAGCCAAAAGATAGCCACTGCCCATAAAAGGCAGTTTATCCAATAAACAATTGGACTTTCCCTAAGGATTTAGGTTAAAAAATTTCTGAATTGTAAAAACCCAACCGATGGACGAAGAAATAAAACAGATTCAAAATCTCAAAAAGGAACTTATTGCAGTGATGGAAAAGGAGCTACACCAATTGCCTGCATATCTGCAAAAAATAGAATCACCCGAAAAAAGATTGGCCATTGTATTGAAGCTATTGCCTTATGTCTTCCCCAAAATGGGACAGATGGAAGCCTACCAATATGACTGGCATTCCCCCTGAAATACTGACTTTTCCCTAAAGATTTAGGTTATTATTTTCGGAAGCCCTTTGTAGTGAGCCGCCTGTATCGGCTTCTTTGGCCCGCAAAAAGGCCAAAAGAAGTAGCCGGGTAGGGTGGCGAACACGTTGGCGGGGCCGATTGCGGGCCATTCAATGTCTTGTTATTATATCAAGGGATTATTGTATATATTAGCAGCAAATGGGAAGTATTTAAATTGCATTTATTCGATATTAGAATATTAATATGACACAAGAGGAAATAAGAGCGTTAGAAAAAGACTTATGGGAGTCAGCAGATGGTCTTCGGGCGAACTCCAAGCTGACGGCTGCTGAATATAAGGACCCCTTATTAGGGTTGGTGCTATTGCGTTTTGCACAAAATCGTTATGAGGATGCAAAAGTACAGGTGGAAGAAAGTCTACCGATTAATCCACGAACCAAGAGGAAAAGAGAGGCTACCAAAGATGATTATGCAGCAGCAGGTGCCATACTTCTACCTGAAAAGGCTAAATATGATTACTTGGCAAATCTTCCAGAAAAGGTAGATTTGGCAGATGCTATCAACAATGCCATGAAATTGATTGAGCGGGAATATCCTGATTTGGTAGGTATTCTGCCAAAGAACTACCAGGAGTTCGATGGTAAGTTGCTGCGTGATTTGGTGCGGGTATTTAATAAGGATGCAGTGAAAAAGGCCAAAGGTGATGTGTTCGGGCGCATATATGAGTTTTTTTTAATGAAATTCTCCATGCAAGGGGCTGGTGCGCAGGAAGGCGGCGAGTTTTTTACGCCTCCCTCATTAGTTGATCTTATTGTCAATTTTATCCAGCCGGACCACGGTATTATTCATGATCCGGCCTGTGGTTCGGGGGGGATGTTTGTCCAAACGGCCCATTTCATACAAAGCCACGAAAACAAAAGTGTCAATGAGGCCATCACAGTCTATGGTACAGAGCTTAAAAGCAATAATACCAAGTTGGCTAAAATGAACTTGGCGATACATGGCATTGAAGGAAAAATCATTGAATCGAATAGCTTTTATTCCGATCCACATCATTTGGTCGGGAAGTGTGATTTTGTAATGGCTAATCCGCCTTTTAATGTTGATAAGATTGATGCTAAGAATAAATTCCTGGCGTATGATCTGCGTTTGCCTTTCAAAGCTCCTCTGACTGGCAAAGGGACCATCAGCAATGGCAATTACCTGTGGATTCAGTATTTTTACAGCTATCTCAACGATACGGGCCGGGCTGGTTTTGTTATGGCTTCCTCTGCTACCGATGCCGGACATGCAGAGAAACTCATCAGACAACAGCTTATTGAAACTGGGGCCGTGGAGTGTATTGTAGCTGTTGCAAACAACTTTTTTTATACTCGCTCGCTGCCTTGCCATCTTTGGTTTTTCAATAAAAACAAGCGCACCGAAAATCGCAATAAAATTCTGATGATTGATGCTCGAAATACCTTCCGTAAGGTGACAACTACTATTAATGATTTTACAGATGAACAATTGGAAGGCTTAACGGCGATTGTATCTCTATTCAGGGGAGAGGAGCCGGAATTATCGGAAGATAACCAATGGTTTAAGGAGCGATTCCCCAAGGAGACTTACAAGGATGTGGAAGGGCTTTGTAAAGTTGCCAATCTGGAAGAAATTAAAGAGCAGGACTACAGCCTAACGCCTGGACGCTATGTTGGGGTCGCTATTGAGATAGATATGGATTTTGATTATAAGGGGCGGATGAAGGAAATACATGCCGAGTTGACAAAGTTGAATGGTGAGGCAAATGTATTGATGGAACAGATACAATCAGTAGAGATATGAAGAAAGGATGGAAAGTTGTAAAAATAGGTGATTTAGGAAGGGTGGTCACAGGAAATACTCCTCCTAAAAAAGACCCATCAAATTATGGAGGGAAATACCCATTTATTAAACCTACTGATATGGAAAAAGATCGGCGATATGTTTTTGAATGGGATGAAACTTATTCTGAAAAGGCATTTGGAAAATATAAGCGATCCTATATTCCACCAAAAGCAACAGGTGTAGTTACAATTGGAACGGTTGGTGAGAAACTCTTTCAGGCACATAGGCATTGCTTTACTAATCAGTCAGTTAATGTAGTTATTCCAAATGAGGAATATGATGAAGATTTTATATTTTATTTATTGAAAATTAATTTACCAAAAGTAGAAAATGCTAATCCCGGAACTGCCTCAGGAAGACACCATGTTAGTAAATCGAATTTTTGCGCAATAAGAGTCAATGTTCCAGAATCAAAGACTACCCAACGTAAAATAGCCACAATCCTCTCCGCCTATGATGACCTTATCGAAAACAACCTCCGCCGCATCCAATTACTAGAAGAAAAGGCGCGTTTGACTTATGAGGAGTGGTTTGTGCGGCTGCGCTTTCCAGGG
>JBCCSR010000986.1:0-2909 GCA_039199865.1 Bacteroidota bacterium | reverse complement strand
TTTTGTTTTTTGTGTGGCACTAAAGTTTTTGAGATATCAACAATCATTTGCTTCATGCTAAAGATCAAATTGAAATAAGTAAATTTCAGTACATGGACTTTTCCAAATGTACTATGATCTTTGGTAAAAATGGAACAACTGCCCCGCAAAATATTGGTCCGTACCTCATCATTATTTTCCCCTTCCCTATTGCTTTTAAGGAAAAAATGAATTTACTTTGTATTTCAAAGTACTTTTAAAAAATAGAATATGCAAAGTCAAATCCGAAATAATGCATTCGTACTCATTGGCGTCCTTTTATACAATTTTCTGTTTTGGCAAGAAAAATTAGGGTTAAATGGTCTATTATTTAGCCTGTTCATCATGGGAAGCCTATTGTATTTACACCCCGATCGACGAACTTCAAAAGAAGTCATCCTCACCGGGCTAGGTACGCTGACCACCGCATTTTTCATTGTCATCATCAATTCTGATTTCGTCAAAGTCATTCATATTTTATCCTTGCTCACCTTTACGGGTTTTGTGCAACAACGAGAATTGCGATTTATTTTCTATGCTTTTTTGTTGATTGTCGGCAATGTTTGCAAAAGTCCCATTCGCCTTATTCAGCAACTCCATCCCAAGCATCGATGGTGGCCAAAAGGAAGGTGGAAATACCATTTGAATGTCTTCGTGATTCCCGTTCTGATCCTCGGGCTTTTCTACCTCATTTACTACGGAGCAAATCCACAATTTGCTGAGCTATCTAATCATTTCTGGAATCATCTTTTCGGCTTCTTTCAATGGGATATTTCTTGGGCCAGAGTCTGCTTTGTCGGGACTGGACTTTGTTTGGTTGGTGGATTGCTTTGGGAGAATCGAAATGGATATTTTGCAAAAAGAGAAGCCAATAAGACGTACACCTTAAAACGCAATCGTCAAGCAAAAGATAAATTCCACATAGGCCAATCGATCATTGGCTTAAAAAATGAATACCGAAGCGGCTTGGTGTTGCTGATTGCCTTGAATAGTCTCTTGCTGATTGTGAACGCAACGGACATCATCAATGTTTGGTTGAACCCCGCACCGGAAGGAGCAAAAGCTTTGATGCAATACGTTCATGAGGGGACCTATTTGCTGATTCTGGCCATTCTCCTCGCCATGCTGATCATCTTGGTGCTGTTTCGCAAAAATCTCAACTTCTACCCTCTAAACCAGCAACTGAAGAGACTGGCTTATTTTTGGTTATTCCAGAATGCTGTTTTGGCCTTTTCCGTTGGTATACGAAATTTCAAATACATTGAGTATTGTGGTCTGGCCTACAAACGAATTGGAATTGTTTTGTTTTTACTACTCACGCTTTACGGCTTATTTAGCTTGTATCAGAAAATTCGGGAGCAACGCAGTTTGCATTTTGTGCTGCATTGCAATGCTTGGGCCCTTTACGCTTTACTAATTGCTTCCTCTTTGGTCAACTGGGATGTTGCCATCACTCGTTTCAATATTACGGCCCAAACACCTAAGGGAATAGATGCCCTCTTTTTACTAGAAGATGTCTCTGATAAGAATTTGTTTTTACTGCATCAATATTCAGATCTGCTCAAAGACGAAGGGAATGTAGCCAATTTTGCGCATCATTTAAGGCAAAAAACGAGGCGATTTAAACGAGAACAACAACAATATTCGTGGCTCTCCTGGAACTGGATCGACCACAAGAATAAAAAGCAATTGGAAAAGGCAAAGTTTTGATATCAAGGCTCAACTCAAGTCCATATGGCTATCATCACAGAAAGGGCCATTTTGGGTCAGTTTACAATTACAAAGTTGAACCGCTCCTGTCCTTTTGGCTTCGAAAAGTAGGGGCTTGAATTTTGATCCATGATGGTTTCCATCACAAAAGGGTTGTTGCTTGCTTTTACCGCATTGACACCATAAATATTTGGTTCCCTTTTCTAGATGAATCATCACCGGCTCGGGACGAGTTGTATCTATTTTCTGATAATTGCGAGACAATTCACTTTCCGGATTTTTAGCCGTCACCGCAGGATAGAGATAAGCGGCAGTCCAATGTTCTTTGGGATCATTTTCCAATCCGTAACGACTGGGAAACTGCCGAGTAAAGACCGCCGTTCCAAACAACTGGTCCCAAATCGAAAACATATTGCCAAAGTTATTATTAGGATCACTAATGCCATCTATTTTTGACTGACCATGATGGGCATGGTGAAAGGCCGGAGTGATAAAAATCCGTTCCCAAATGCTGGCCAATGGATTTAAAAAAGCGTAGCGATACAAGATTTTGTCATAGGCCAATGTACTATGCGAACTAATAATGATCAATTGTTTGGCCACCAGGCCAAGCGCCACTGCCTGTGCCCCTCCCAGAAAGGTAAAAATGGCAATCCACCAAATATTGGGCATCATCAAATAATAAAGTGCCGCATTTCGGTAAGAGACAAAAAAGCCCATTTCCTCGGCTTGATGATGTGCCCGATGCAGTTTCCACAAAAAGGGATACTCATGTGCAGAGCGATGGTACCAATACTGAAAGAAATCATCCACAAACAAATACAGTGGTAGTGTCAGCCAAAGTGGATAGCCTCCCAAGCCATATTGAGCAGCGGGGAAGAAAGTACTCCCCACATAAAGTACCATCAAAACGATGAGTGGTTTAATGATCAAGGCCAAAGCCAACCAACCGCCAAATTCCTGTATCCAGTCATTGAAGGAGCGTTTGGATTTGGTCCAATGCCCGGCAAGTATTTCCAAAAGAACAAAAAACAATAAAATGCCAAGTACCAGATAAACGTCAATATTGGGGATACCAAAAATGGTGTTGTCAACTTTCATAATCTACACTTAGAGAGGTGATGGATGCTATGATTCAAATGTAATGACAATCCACGACAATGGGCTTTACAATTGTTAAG
>JBCCSR010000985.1:0-2912 GCA_039199865.1 Bacteroidota bacterium | reverse complement strand
TGATGCTAACCCTGATCTTTTTCGTATTGGTACGGTGGATATATCCCAATCGTTTGGCGAAGATCGAAAACTCCAAAGCCGTAATTAACCGTGAGTTGGAAAAATTGGGTCCCATTCAAGCGATTGAAAAACAAGTTTTGGGAATCTTCTTTGTCACTATTTTTCTGTGGACCTTTCGTACTTTTGTCAATGATTTATTGCCTTTTATCAAGTTGTCGGATGCCGGGATTAGTATGTTGGCCGCTTTTGCTCTTTTTGCCCTTCCTTTTAATTTTGGTCAAGGACAATTTATGCTTGATTGGAAAGATACCCAAAAACTTCCTTGGGGCATTCTGATTCTTTTTGGAGGAGGCTTGGCGCTGGCGAGTGGGCTTTCCCAAGCGGGTGTTATTGATTTGATTGGACAAATGATTGCTGGAAAACAGGGGATAAGTATTTTGGTAGTGACGGCCCTGCTCATCTTGGTGATGTTGTTTATGACTGAATTGATGAGTAATGTTGCCTTGGTGGCCATCTTTGCTCCCGTGGTAGCTGGGATTGCCCTTGGCTTGGATACAGAGATGTTGTACATGCTCATTCCGATTACGATGGGATCTAGTTGTGCGTTTATGTTACCGATGGCCACGCCCCCAAATGCCATCGTTTTTGCTAGTGGCTACATCAAGGTCCACGAAATGGCAAAGGCGGGAATTTGGCTCAATCTTATTGCGGTCTTTCTCCTGATTGTTTTTACCCTCTTTGTCTTACCCTTAGTGTTTTAAAAAGTAATTGTATTGTTTTTTCAAGTCCTCTATCTCTTTTGGGCTCAAGAAATTCATCTCCTGAATAAAGGTCAGTTGCTCTGCTATTTCGTAACAAAGGACTCCTTCTCGTTGGCATCTTTTGAGTAAAACGATTGCCAAACCTATCCTAGCAGTTTCGCCATATTTGTCAATCTGTAAAGCTCGCGTATATTCTGTTTGAGCTGCTTTGAGTTGATTGTTTTGAAGATAATAGTTTCCAGTTCCAACGTTGACTCGATAGGCATCATCCTTGATGGCTTTTTGTCTCAATTGCTTTTCTTTGACTTCTTTGGCGTATTGTTGAGGATCTTTATTCAAGCCTAGAGAGACTAGGTCTCCATAGAAAAATAGTGCGTAAAGGATTCCTGCTGAGGTCAGTATTATTGCTGGAAGGCCAATGCCATATTTAATCCATTGTTCTGCCTTGCTTGGCTCAAATGATCTAGTCTCTGAAATGGGGTCTTGGCCTTGCTCTTCGGTATTGGTTTTACTGTTTTGAGCCTTTCCTTGTTTGCGGTAATATTCATTTTGTCGAACAAAGGCTTTACGATGTTTAAAGTCTGAACCCGAATGTCCCGGGATACGTGAACCGGAGAATCCCATAAGCGAAGTTTTTGATGAAGCAATGGAGGGCAACTGAAAATAGCTTTTTTCAAATGCCCTAATCATAAGATCAGTAGGATTGGCCAATTTTACCATTTCCTTCGATCAAGAGCGTTTTTTTTGGGACAGAGTAGGGGTAGCATTAAGGAGTTGACGAGGAAATGGGAAGTACTTTACCATTGAATAGGCGATGCCCCTGTACGGCAAACTGGTAGATGAAATCAGCCATGTCTTTGCTTTCGACGGGGGCAGTAAAGTCGGGAAAGGCTTCGCGAAACATTTCCGTATTGACTGCACCTGGACATAAACAATTGACACGAATATTGTCCTTTTTTAACTCTTCGGCCAAGCATTCCGTCAGGCTCGCCAATGCCGCTTTACTGGCACTGTAAGCGGACATGCCGGGAAATTTGACGCTTCCCTGAATACCTCCCATACTACCGATATTGACAATATGCGCCGCTTCGGATTTTTCCATGAAGGGCAATACATCCTGAATAAGCCTTACGGGAGCAAAGAGGTTGACCTCGAAAATTTGTTTCCATTGTTGCAGATTCATTTCCCGGAAGGGAAGATGAATTAGGGCTCCTGCATTGTTAATGAGTAGATCAACACGATCCCAATGATCCAAGATGGACATCAACTGGGCATGTTCATAGGTGGCCAGATCAAAAGCTGCTATTTTTAGTCGCTGCTCTTGATGGAGGGATTGGGCGAGTGTCTGGAGAGGGGTAATATTCCTGGACAGTGCGATGACCTGATGTTCGGGTTGCTCCAAAAATTTTTGACTGAGTGCTAGTCCTATCCCTCGGCTGGTTCCAGTAATGATGACATTCATTGGTTCAAAATTTTAGATTCATTCTTTGGTTTGAATTGCATGCTAAAGATACGAGTACTTCCCATACTAAGCGCAACAGAAGACCAATTATCAAACGCTATTGTGCCTCTTTCTTTGATCTTCTATTTTTCCAACGGCCATACACCCCAATGATATAAGACAGTAGTAAAGGGATAACGAGAAAGGTAGAGGCGAAGGTCAAGAAGACCAAAACTAGATAGGCAGCGTCATGTGCAGATTGATTTCTCACTCCTCCCATGATATTGAAAACGACTCGATGAAGATTGAGTGCGGTTAGGGAGGCAATAATGACACAGATGGGTAAAAGTGTGGTAGTCAATACTTGAATAATGGATAAGTCTGTGAACCGTCGAAGGAAGAAGAAGAGCAAGGCTAAACGCCTGGCCGCAACGATGGCCAAAAACCAAACATTAATGGTATTGGCAGTGGTAATGGCAAAAAAACGTTCGACTGGAATGGCATAAAAAATGGCCGGGAAAGAGGTCAAACTAATGAAGGTCAATACCCTAAAGTAGGTCCAATTTGGAACATGGTAAGGTTGAATGATCAGCCAGATGATGAATGCCAAGACAAAAATGTAGATGATAGAACCAAGGCCAAGGTGTTGTAATAATTTGGCTCCCGGATCATCCCAATAGCGACCCATCCCCACGATCCAGGTTCCGACC
>JBCCSR010000984.1:0-2917 GCA_039199865.1 Bacteroidota bacterium | reverse complement strand
GTGAAAGCAACACTTGAAAAAATAGATCGTGGTTTCGAAAGTTCCTTCACAGAATAAAGTTTTGAATTTTAAAAACTATATTACCTCTATTTATACAAATTTAATCATTTCAAGTTAAAATAGCATTATTTTTTGACAAAATGGAAGTAGTCCCAACCACCATTAGCCAATATCTTTGTCATGAATTGATCAAACAAATATTTTATTCAAAGCGGATTTTGATGAAATCACCAAAGACTGAAAAGCAAAATCTGCCAAAATCATTTTACTATGAAAAATTTCAGATGCTTATTAATGGCCAAAATGATGATCCTATTTTTATTGGGGAGTACTCAGGTTGGAGCAACTGCAATTACTTCCTTAAGAATCGTTCCTATCCAATCGGAAAAGATGTTTCTCTTATCGGTAACTGCCAAGGGTGAGGGGAAAGTAAACGTTCAGTTTGTCGATGAGCAAGCCCGTATCTTGTTCTCTACCGACTTGAAGAATAAGCAAAAATTCGATCATAAATTTAATCTGGACCACCTTCCCAATGGGCAATACAAGTTGATCATTGACGACGAATTGAAAACGACGGAACAACCCATCGGCATCGGCTTGGGAGGCGTTGAAATTGATCCTTCTACTCGTCAATATTTATACAAACCACTATTAAAATTGGATCGTGACAAACAAGCAATCGATCTCAATTGGTTGATGGCTGAAAAGGGAGATTTCCACTTTGAAATTCGTGACGAAGCTTCCAATATTTTATTTTCCGATCAACTTACAGCCAGTTTAGCTGTTCATAAAAGATACGATGTAAGTGCTTTTCCAAAGGGGAATTATTTTGTTACCATCAAAGGGGAAAACCAAGTATTTTACAAGAACTTGTATTTGAACTAAATGTTCAAACTATCAATTGACTAAGTTTCATACATTAATATAGGATTGAAGGCGGAGCCGAAAGGCTTCGCCTTTTTTATTGTAACCGACAAACCTACGCCTTACCCCAATAAGTCAATAGCCTGTTTTAAAGTACACCTGACTTAGCGCCAAAGAAATTCACTGCCAAAGATGGCCAATTGTCTAATTCCAACTCGGGAACTTTGAGTGCTCCGACGCAATGAGTCACTAAAGATTAAAAGACAAAAAATCCCGAATGCTCCGTCAGTTGAGCGTTCGGGATTGCTGCGAAAGCAGAATAGTTGATTCAATCAAAGATTGACGACAATCAATTGGATTTGATGAAACGCTTGGTAATCAACTGTCCATCCATTTCCATTCGGATAAAGTAGTGTCCTTTTTCCAAGTTAGAGACATCAATCTGAGTTTGGTTGCTTGCTGCTCCCATCTGATTGGACAGAGCCAAGCGGCCAAGCAGATCAAAAACATCGATCTGAGTAGCGGTCTCGGCAGCTTCTGCCAAGTCGATGGTAATGAAGTTGGTCGCTTTAGTAGGGAAAATGCGAATGTCATTGACCACAGTTACCTCTACTACTTCAACATTGCTGGTCGTACTGCTGCCATCAAAATCTACTTGCGTTAGGCGATAATAGTTAAAGCCTTTCGCTGGCGTTTTGTGTACATACTGATACTGTTGTTCAACATTGGTCGTACCAAAACCGTTGACCTGATCAATCTCCACGAAGTTGCGTCCATCTGTACTATACTCAATGGCGAAATAATCATTGTTCAACTCAGAGGCAGTGGTCCAAGTCAAATCAACATTGGAAGCGACAACTTTGGCCGCAAAGCGTGTCATTTCTACTGGTAAAGAACTCAATAAATTGAGCACGCCAAAACTAAGCTGTCTTGGATCTGGGCTAAAATCAGCTGCATCAAAGGAGTTGCCATTGATATCGCTGATCTGCGTAGAAGTAGGGGTATTGACCGCATACCAATCTCCAGTTGGCGTCGTATTGTCTCGGAATACTCGGAAGGGTTCCGCACCAGTAAACGCAAAATCAGCGCCACCAAGATCGGCGCCATACTGAGTTGCTGCATCACTATTGCTATCGGGAATGCCAAGCGCATCCAGTACAGTTCCCAAAATGGCTGCATTGTCGGGATTTCCGTCATTGTTGGTATCGATATCGTCTCCAGTGGAAGCGGTAGTACCAGTAGCCAATACGGCAGTAAAACTTGGGTTTTCCAAATCTGATACGGTGGCTACCAAGATACCATCTCCATCAAAAGTACCAGATATCTCTGTCAAGCGATCTACGGTCCCATTGTTGCCATCGCTCTCGATGGTGATGAAAAAACCTGAAAAAGCTGCGCCAGGGGTACCTAAAATTTCAATTTGCTGCGTAGGAGAATCGATTCCATCTGGGTTGGGCTCAAATTCATTAATGACCTGTCCAGTACTCAAAGTACTTAAACCAAAAAAACATAGGAGGATTAAGGGAAGTAGTTTTCTTTTCATATTCATTTTAGTATTAATTAATTGAAAGTAAATAGCAAATGAACTATTCAGATCACTGTGTTGGATTTGAATAGTAAAAAAGTATAGTGGTTCAATGTTAAATTTAGGGATTGTGTGCGTCTTCTGGTCTTTTGGAGAGTATCGTTTGGTTGATCATTGGGGTTTACTTGTGTGCCGAAAGCCCAACATTCTCAACAAAAATAAAAAAAGAAATGGAGAAGAAGGTGTTCTAAATGGTAAATTAATTTACGCTTTACGATAAGTTTACAAGCCGGCCCCTTTTAATTGCTCCACTAAGAAATAGACATAAAGCATAATCAAGAACATGCCTTCCCAACGAGTGATCTTCTGATTCTTGGCCATTACCCCAAAAAGAATGGTGGCCACGATGAAGATGGGTAGACTAGATTGCAAAATAAAAGGAGGAATTTCCAAGGAACCCAAGAAGGAAGGAATGCTCATGACGACGAAGGTATTGAAGATATTGGACCCCAATACATTGCCTACGGC
>JBCCSR010000983.1:0-2919 GCA_039199865.1 Bacteroidota bacterium | reverse complement strand
TTTTTCCGCAACATCAAAACCGTACATTTAAAAGCCTCGGACCCCAAAATTGGCTTTGCCAGTGAAAGAGAATGGGCCAATTCCTTTATTGAAAACTACAGCAAAAAGCTAAACAAGCCCTATCGCAAAGCTTATTACTTATATGCCAAAAGCCTCTATTATTTCCTCAACAAAGAGTTCGACAATGCTTTTTCGCTACTCGTTAGTAATGTGAGCTACCAACAAGCGACCTTCATCAACATTGATACCCGAATTCTATACTTACAAGTGCTATTCGAACTGGAAATTCAAGGCCATGCGCTCACGGATGAGAATCAAGAGGAAATTGAATTAGGACAAGAGATACAAGTCTTTAGAAAAATGGTCAGCAACCTAAAGAGAAAGAAAGTGGTCATCAATGATCAAGATCAGCATTACCATCAGTTTTACCTTCAATTCAATGGTTTGTACACCCTCTTTATCAGGTATTTTAGAGTGTACAAAAAAGACGACCAAGTATTCATCAACAAAAAGCAGGAGTTACTAAAAAAAGTAAAGGAAAAATCCTATTCCTTTACGCAATGGATGTTGTCAAAAATCGAGAAGATTTAATGTTAGGACTTGATTTCTCGGTCCAACACCAACAAAAAACAGCTCGATCGTAGTGATCGAGCTGCCATTTCCTTCCTTCACTTTACTCCCGGACTAGTGTACATCGTACTTTAAGGGTATCGACCTATTCTTGTCTAAGTCCTTGAGGAAAGCAAAGATCCTATTGCCAAGAGTGCTTAGCCCAGAGAGAGGGTCACCAGATTTTTTAGGCCAATAATTCCCCCCGTAAAAATTTTGTCGAAAACCAAAGCTATCCGATCATCGCTCGATCCATTGTAGGAATTGTTCCTTCCATCGATGGAAGCCGTACCTTCTGATAAGATCTGTACGGATGGCATACCCAGACTAGAAAAGTCCCACAAAATCCGTACATTTGTTTCGTCATTAGGTGGCACCGTTACCGGAATAGTTCGATGCGTAAGATTGTCTTGATCGACAATTCCCATAACGACATCGACCGTTACTGAACTCTGGTTTTTCAAAGTGACATCAAAGTAATTGCTGCCACAATTGATGCTTGTACTTACGCTACTTTGGGCATAAGTCTGTGCTGAATACCCGCATACTGCAAGTAGGATGAGGCTTGAAAAAGCCACAAAACTTCTAATTTTTTTCATGATGATAAAAATTAGAAAGGCGCCTTTCGGTTAGAAAATTAGACTTTGAAAGTCATTGAATCGTACAATTAATTGATCGATACAAAAGTGGATTTTTTTCTAAACCGAAGTGTTGCATATCCAATGCAAGACAGTTGCAAAACAAATGCAATGATGCTATTTCAAAATCAGCCAGACCATATCCCGTCAAATGATATTCAATTGGAAAAACTTACTCGAATTACTGCCGCCACACTTTCCACTCTCCCCCGACAATCCCAATTTCGTTCATCAATTTTGGCTTTGGTTAGACGATACCTTGGTGGAAATTTGTGAAAACGATGGATTGGCCGCAAAGCAATGCAATTATTACGATACCGCTTATCGCTGCATCTCAAAAGATACCATTCGACGCATCAAAAACAAACAAATCATTTCCGCTCAAGGAAAAAGTTATACCCAACTAAACGTATTATTCCAATGGCTTTTAGACAAGCAAATTAGCGGCAAACAGAAGAAAGAGGAGGATACCAAAGCAGAGAAGACGCTCTCCTCTAAGAAGTCCATGGCCTCAGTTATTCAGCGAATAGAAGTACAAAGTCAAATGGCACTCAATAGTACTTATCTGAATCAAGGGCTGATGCCTGCCAACCTGCTCCGTATTCCCCGACTGATTGAATCCAAGATTATTACAGCATTACAGACCTGCCATTCACACAGTGTTCTCGGCGTAGTTGGGAAAGCAGGCTCGGGAAAAATGGACTTACTGAGAAACTTGTATCAATACTATCAAAACCAAACGTCGTGGAAGGCCTGGTTGATTCAAGCAGTAGACTGGCAAGCATTCCCCTGGGCAAAAATCACCCTTCACCTCAAACAGGAAAATCAAACCCAACGCTTGGTATTGATCGATAGTGTGGATGTATTGCTTTTGGAGGATAGCCAAAAAAATCAGTTCTTTTACGATTTATTCAAGCTAATTAAAACTGGACTCCACATTGTATTTACTTGTCGAACGGAAATATTGTCTAGCACTTGGAATCGAGAGCTGATACCATTTCAAACTTTTGTCTTGGGAGATTATCATCCAGAAAAAGAACTTCCTCTGTTAATTGAAAAATATATTCGTTATGGACCTCAAGAAGATAAAGTCGCAACAAGTGATAAAGTACTCCATGAACGTTTAGTCCATAAACTATGCAAAGGAAGTTTGAAGTCAATGGGTACCAACCCACAGTTATTGAAAATGATTTTGACGCAGTACCGACCGGAGGAGTTGCTCAATCGGACTATGGATATCAGTAAAATATTCGACCGTTTTGTGAGAGGCCAAATGGTCAATCATCAATTCCTAAAAAAAATCAATGCTAGGTCGATTTCGTTGACCAACAGTCTATCCTTGATTGCCTTATTGTGTTTTACCAAAGGGCAAAAAAACTTGTCCATTTTGGAGGCAAATTTATGGTTGAACAAAGTAGGACTTCCAGAAGAACACCTTTACTTACTCCAACAAAGAAGGGTCATCCAAGTGAATAGCAAAGAGCAACTCACTTTTCTTTCTTCAAGCTATTTATTCATTCTTATTGCACGAGCGCTCAGTAAATATTTTACCTCCCAAGAGCTACTCCCCTATTTCAAAACCAGAAGCCTTCAACATCCCTTTCTCCTCCAGGTATACCAGCAATATCTCACCCTACTGTTGATTGCCTATCCAGATCAATATCATCAATTG
>JBCCSR010000982.1:0-2926 GCA_039199865.1 Bacteroidota bacterium | reverse complement strand
CAAGCCAGACTGTTCATGATAAGAAATATTGATGTGAGCACTCCCCTCCTCTATTTCCCAGTTGTTAGGCCCTCGACGTGACAACTCGACCTGATGCCCCGAAGTCTTTAACATTTCCTCAATCGTTTTGGCTACCCCAAAAGGTTCAAAAATCTCAATTGTTGAAGGCAAGCTAAGTCTGGCCCCACAGTAAGTACAATATTTACCTTGCATCCGATTGGCAAAAACCACATTGGTGCATGCAGAACAGCGCGCAGCGATCTGCCCTTGTCCTGCTTTAAATTCAAGGATGGATTTTAGTAAATAGTGGGTGGGAAGAGAAAAGCCGATATTATTGCCCCCTTGAATAATGAAGGTATTGACCCCAATGACTTCCCCCTTCTCATTGATCAAAGGACCACCACTGTTGCCTGGGTTGAGCGCAGCATCGTGATGAATGTACGCTACATCATCTTGTGGCTGATTTTTGCTGGATATAATTCCCTGCGTCGCCGCAAAATTCATACTAAAAGGATGCCCAATAGCAATGACTTTTTGTCCTTCCCGCAAATCGTTTTGAGCATGGAGGGTAACCGCATGGGCCTTTGCGCCCTTGGGAACCTCCAGAAAAGCCAAATCATATTTTTGATCAATGTAGAGTACTCTGCTGAGTTGTTTTTCAAAAAAGACGCCATCAATAATGACCCTCCGATTGTCTCGGACCACATGTTCGTTTGTAATAATTAATTGATGGTCATGGCAATAAAAACCAGTCCCCGTGCTATACGGAGTAGCAATTTGGACAATGATTTCTTTGTATTGCTCTATGACTTTTTCCATAAAGTACGTTTACATCAATCTGCTTTCATCAGGTCGAGATTTCGTATCATCAATAAATACGATTTTGCAAATTTAACTAATGAACTATAATCCAAGCTTGCCACTTTAGGACTAAGTTTAGGATAGATTGTTTGGTTCTGTTCTACAACTGTACGGATCGCCTTTTTGATGCCTCGCTTGTTAAACCGCTGATTGCTACTATCGTAAAAATTCGCGGTAAAGCCAAGTGATTTAAAGTAGTCTGCCTCAATAATTTGATAATACAAGTGAAAAAACGAACGATCTGGCAGTGGAATGGCATAGTTGAACATGCAATAGCCCACAATATAACCAGGGATCGCCAAAGCAACTTTTTCGTAGCCATTCTCTTGATACCAGTCCATGTTGGGCAACTCTCCATCGATGAACCCCTTTACTCGATCATGATTGACAGGGTTGGTAATTCCGAAGGTTGAAGTCACCAAATACATTTCTTTAAAATAATCCTCCTTGGGTCGATTGACCAGTTTGCCAAACTCTTGGGTGAGTATCCCAATTTTTTTACCCATCGACTTGTCCTCCTTGGCAAAATACAAGCGATGCAAGCGCTCGAGGGTCTCCATGGTTACCCCTTCGGGCCGAGTTAGATAATCTAGCTTGTAGCTACAGTTGAGCAATAGATAAGCAATGCCTCCTGGATATTGCTCTCTGTTGAGTTGTCCATCATTGACTTCACCAAGTACCTTGGTCAATTCACCAACGATAAATTGATATTTCGCCTCTTTCTCCGTATCGGGAATAGATCGGAGATGTCCTGTTTCGATCGGCTCAAGAACTTGAAATTCATCCAGAAGCAAATCGTCTTGCTTGTCCGCTTTAGTAGCAACTTCCTTGAGGGCATAATAGAGTTTGTAGGGGGAACCATCTAGAGTGTAAGTATCAAATTTGATGGTGATATTGTTTTCATCGTCTAATGCAAATCGACTGTGCTTGAGGTTGAAATTGTCTTCTACCAGCCGCCGAAGAAAACCGAGATTGAGGGCCTTAGAATGAGCGATCTTGGCCTCTACGTTCACTTTTTGATAATCTGCAAAACCCAGAATTTTTTTGGATCCTTGGTACAACTCAAATCTCAAGCCTCCATTTTCTTCCCAACAACGGACATTATCTTCTTCTTCATCCCGTAAATAACGGAAGAAATCTTTGTAACTTTCGAGATATCGTTCTGCTTCAAACTTTTCTAAGGAAGCATCCCAAGCGTCATATTGCTCCTTATTTTTGTAAGAATCCGTATACCGACCAAAACTTATCTTGGGTTGTAAGCTGGTTTCAGAACTGCCACCAAAAAGCCGGTTAAAAAATCCCATTCTATTTTGTATTGCTAATCTTAAGAATGGGGAAATTAATATTTTTGCTTGATATTAGGAATGAGTTTTAAATAAAATATTCTCACGACAGCCCCTTGAATAAATAAATATGCCTGACTTTCGGACAACTTTGGCGGTTCAAAAAGAAAACTTTTCCATCCAACACCAGGATCAACTTCTCTCCCTGGGCTCCTGTTTTGCCCAACACATTGGAACGCGTCTGCAAGCCAAAAAATTTTCAACAGTACTCAACCCTTTTGGCATCCTTTACAATCCGGCATCTATTGTTCACAGCCTCGAATCTTTACTGCATCAAAAGTCTTTTGTGCGGTCCAATCTTTTCGAACATCAAGGGATTTGGTATAGCTTTGCCCATCATGGGCACTTCTCTGATCCAGATCCGGAAAAAGCACTGGAAAAAATCAACCGGTCCTTTTACCAAGGTCAAGCACAAATCCACGAAGCGAAATGCCTATTGATCACACTGGGTACTGCACAAGTTTTTCAACACAAAAAAAGCGGACAAATCGTAGCCAATTGCCACAAACTACCTGCCAAAGCGTTTCAAGAGCAAGAATTGAGCTCCACGAAAATCATTGAACTCTTTTCCACGCTATTTCAACAGCTCAATGATCAGTTTCCCAAGCTAAAAATCATTTTGAGTTTGAGCCCCATCCGACATTTACGTCATGGTTTGATCAACAATCAAAGAAGCAAAGCCCAACTCTTGTTGGCCATCCACGAATTGGTTCAACAATTTT
>JBCCSR010000981.1:0-2930 GCA_039199865.1 Bacteroidota bacterium | reverse complement strand
GTGAGCAGTTCTGATATGTTTGCAGATAGCATGTACAATATTTCTGATAACATTGCCCTACAAATTCTCTTTGTTCTAGCGGGTATACTGGCCTTTGTCAGTGTTTTGATGTTTAAGAATCGAAAAACTCAGCTGATGGTTAGTCGTCTAGCCATTGTCGCCAATATCATTGGACTTGTTTTAGCCGTTATTTTATTTATGGGAGATATTGACCAATTAGGTGAAACCACTCCCGACGACGGTTTAGGCGTTTATCTCCCCATTCTGTTTCTGGTATTTGTCTTGTTGGCCATCCGGTTTATCAATAAAGACGAAAAATTGGTCAAGTCAATGGATCGTCTTCGTTAATGGAAGAAGCTGGTTTACCGTTCAGCCAAAAAAAGGGCATGCAAAAATTTGCATGCCCTTTTTTTCAACTGTAATGGTATCTTAGTCCGAACGAGGTTTGGCAGAATAGTTCACCTTCAACTGGTTGGATTTGCGCAGTTGGGTTTTGATATCCTGAACAATTCCCATCGTTACTTTTCCGTCTACACGTAGAGAAGAAGTAATTCGGGGACGTTTGGCCTCGGGAACTTTGATTTTATGTTTTTCAAGAAACAGAGGAATGTCCGCAACGGTAGCAAACTTATCTCCCAACTGTAGCCGTGGACTCGTACCATACTGTCCTTGATACTGGTCAGTTGGCTTGCCAATGTAAAGATAGTTCACCAAAGATTTTTCCTGTAGCTTGGTCAACTCAGTGGCTTTAGGAGTGGTCACATTTACCATCAACGAAGCATCTCTAAGTACAGTTACCACCATAAAGAAGAAGAGCAACATAAAGATGATATCGGGAAGAGATGCCGTTGAAATAGCGGGACTGGATTTTCCTCTTTTTTTCGTAAACTTTGACATAACGATAATTTGTATTTCTTCAACTAGCCCGCAAAGACGAGCCAGTCAAAGAAAGTATTTTTTTGAATATGAACCAGATCAAAAGAATCTATTCTTCGGCACCGAATGCAGTAGGTTCTGCTTCGGAAAGAACAAAAGGAATTCTTCCTTTGATTGCCCTCTTGCGTTCCAATGGCATATCATCACTGTAATCTTTGTTGTATAGCCGCTGTGCTTCTTCGTCCCACAACTCATTATAGGCGGCTTTCAACTCGTTGTAAACTTCCAGATAGGTTTCGTAGTTGGTTCCTCGGTCATTCTTTAGAGAAATAATGGCTTTATTAGGTGCCTCAGAAAGGTCTTCACGTCGAGAAGGGTTCATGATGAACTCTTTGGCGCGGTCTTTTAATTCTCGGAGGTTGGCCGGCTCGTCTCTAACCAGCAATTGATTGTTGGCATTGACGAGAACGGAAAATACGTTTCTGGTCTTTAGTTTGGTGGGATCCACTTCATCTTCAGACCATGGTGGAAGTTTTACAGTAATTCCTTTGTCCTCCACGATTGTAGTGGTAACAAGGAAGAATATGAGCAAGAGGAAAGCAATATCGGCCATCGATCCTGCATTGATCTCATTACTGAGTCTGTCTTTACTGCTTTTCTTAGCCATGATGTTGATTATTTAAAGAAGTTACGCACTTCAGATATTACAAATGATACACCGGCGATGGCACATAGGGCCAACCCAGTATTGATGGCTGCGGTAATGAATTTGCTGGCTCCATCTGTCACATCAAACTTTTCGAATAGCTTGACAAAATTGTCAGATGTCTCAGAAGTTGCAGTAGCATAAGAAATACCGAAAATGGCCAATAGTACGACGAAGCCAAGTATTCCTTTCATCGATCCTTTCAGGTTGGTCAGTACGTGATACAAACCAAAAACAATCATAATGACGAATGTTGCAACAACCAAAAACCTTACTGCCGTGATGCCAAAATTAAAAATGGTCGTCTCGTACTGCTGTTCTTTTCCTAGACCGTTGAATTCTTCCAAACCGGAGAAAACGGAAATTAGAAAAATAGCCGTAATCAAAACCCCCAAACCAAAGGCGATCATCTGGCCGTGTTTAGTAAGTAATTTATACATAATATAATATTAGGACCTTCTAGAGATTATTTAAAAATATTGTTGCTAGCCATTACATCTACCAGAGCGATAGAAGCATCTTCCATTTTGTTTACAATGCTATCGATTTTTGACACGATATAGTTATAAAAAATCTGGAGGATAATGGCAACAATCAAACCGAATACTGTTGTCAAAAGGGCGACTTTGATACCCCCTGCAACAACCGCGGGAGAAAGGTCACCCACTGCTTCAATTCGGTCGAAGGCCTGAATCATACCGATTACCGTTCCCATAAACCCGAGCATCGGAGCAATCGCAATGAAAAGTGAGATCCATACCAAACCTTTTTCTAAAAGTCCCATTTGAACACCACCATAAGAAACAATGGCTTTTTCTACTGCTTCTGGACCTTTCCCTGCATTTTTCAAACCTTCATAGAGAATGCTTGCAGTTGGTCCTTGAGTAGATTTACATACTTCCATTGCACCATTGACATCACCTGATTTCAAACTTTCATCAATTCGAGACAACAATTTGTCCGTGTTGGTAGTTGCTATATTGAGGGTAATGATGCGCTCAATACAAAAGGCCAAACCAAGAATCAAACAAATGAGTACGAGGCTCATAAAACGCCAGTCTCCTTGAATAAAGTATTGCTTGAGGATTTGGAATCCACTAGCTTCTTGAGCCATAAGTTCAACTCCGCC
This sequence comes from Bacteroidota bacterium, assembly GCA_039199865.1. GTDB lineage: Bacteria > Bacteroidota > Bacteroidia > Chitinophagales > Saprospiraceae > JALZUU01. Next base: position 219 of record JBCCSR010000981.1, on the reverse strand, counting down.
CGTCAGCATGCTAATGCACAATACAGACAGTAATGCTATAATTTTTCGCATAGTCAAAAAGGTTTTACGATTGTTTTTGAATTTAAGTTTTAAAAGATATTATTTGAAGATTTTTAGTCTGTTTGTCTTTTGAAATCGCTCGGGAGAACGGCTGCGGCTCCACCTGATCTTGATCTAATAATCAGCAATTAGCTCTTCCAGATATATTCACAATGGATC
>JBCCSR010000980.1:0-2932 GCA_039199865.1 Bacteroidota bacterium | reverse complement strand
CACATCGGCAGTACCTTGATACCATTGGTTGCCCATAGGAGTCTGTTCTGCCGCTAAAATATCAACGAAGCCATGGCTGAACAAATCGAAGTGATAGGTATTTTTGATGTGTTGGTTGAGCGAGGCAGAATTGAATTGCGTCAGTACAAACATACGTTTAACGCCAGAGTTGAGACAATTGGAAATGGGGATATCAATCAGCCGATATTTTCCACCAATTGGAACGGCAGGTTTAGAACGTTGTTCGGTGAGTGGATACAATCGAGAACCAACTCCTCCTCCGAGGATCATACAAACCATTTTAATGGGCATAGCGGGAAAAATTATGAGTTAATTGTTGATAAATATTGATGTACTGGGCAGCAGATTGTTCCCAGGAAAAATCGAGTTTGTAAATGCTTTTCTGCAAAGCAGTAAAGGCCTTTTGATCTTGGTAGAGCTGAGTGGCTCTGATCAAAGCATGGTGACCATCATCGACACTATAATGATCAAAACGAATGCCTCGACCCTCTTTCTCTCCAATATCGCTTACGGTATCACTCAAACCACCAACGCTACGAACAACGGGTACGGTAGCATAGCGCATGGCATACAATTGGTTGAGGCCACAAGGTTCGACCCGAGAGGGCATGAGTAGAAAATCAGAGCCGGCATACAATTGATGGGCTAGTCCTTCATTGTATTCAATGGCCGCATCAAAATGATAGACAAAGTGTTCTTTCATACTCAGAAAGATATCTTGTAAGCGACGATCTCCCGAGCCCAAGACGATAAATGCGCCTTGATGCCCATCATACAAATATCGACTAATCATATCGGGTAGCAATTCTGCTCCTTTTTCTCGAACCAGTCGACCAATGAAAGTGAAAATGGGTAGCCCTTCTTTTAAGCGAAAACGTTTGTGGAGGGCGGCTTTGTTGGCGGCTTTGTACTTGACCAGACTTCTTCCCAACTTCTGGGCAATGAAGGGATCGGTTTTGGGATTCCAAACTTGTGCATCGATCCCATTGATGATGCCAACTGATTTGGGGCGTTCATTGTTAAGTAGCCATTCTAAGCCATTGGATTGATGACGCAATTCCTCCATGTAATTGGGGGAGACAGTGGTCAATTTCCAGCTGTTTTTAATGCCTGCAGCCAAGGGATTAATGGCATTTCCCCAGTCGATCAATCCGCTATGATCACTGTAGAATGGAGGCAATAAATGGACATTATTCCAGCTGAAAGCACCGTGGTATTCTCCATTGTGAATGGTAAAGATGGTGGGAATATTGGCCAGTGAGTTGAACTCCAAACTGTACTTGACTAAAAAAGGAATCAGCCCCGTATGGTGGTCATGGCAATGAAGGACTGCTGGTTTGTGTTCCATCCAATTGAGCCAATGCAGGACGGCATGTTGGAAACTCATGGAGCGCTCTAGCTCATCTCGATAATAGCCTCCTTCGGGATCCGCATAGACCCCAGGGCGATCAAATTTTCCTGGAATATTGGCTACGTACAAGGTGTAGCCCAAATCCTCATTATTGACCTTTTCAATCAGGAAGGGAATGAATTGGTGGTGTAGACGAATAGTTCCTCGATAAACTTCCGTGAACGTTTGTTGCATCATCCATTTGGTATGATACTTGGGGAGCACGACTGCGGTTTCAATATTGGCTTTGTTGAGGTACTTGGGTAAAGCGCCGACCACATCTCCTAGACCTCCCGCCTTGGCAGCAGGATAACATTCTGCACTAATATTTAAAACTTTCATGGACATTTTGAGGATAGTATGATGGTGCAAAAAAGCGTCACTACGAATTCGCGAAACAACTCAAACGGTACGGGTTTGCTACTAGACTATTGGATTTTAGTTTTCGATTTTTTTCGCAAAAAAGTCCTGTGAGGACAATGTTTTATTGAATTTGCCTACTAACATCTATCGTCTAATGTCGAGTAGTAAAAAGTACGAATAGAAGTGATGGAGCGAATATAAGTAAAACCATCCGTTAAGGAGGGGAATTTTTGATAATTTTATTGCTTTACCACTCTACGTAAAAATTCCACCAGCAAATTGACCCCAAAAGCAGTGGCACTTTTTTGACGAGAGAATAAAGTGTTTCCAAAGGCAACTCCCGCTATATCTAAATGTGCCCAATTTTTGTGTCCATTGATAAAACTTTCCAGGAATTTGGCGGCACTAATGGCACCCGCCACGGGGCGCCCACTAAAGTTTTTGACGTCGGCTACATCGGATTCAAGGTCTCCCTTGTAAGCATCCCAGAGCGGCATGCGCCACAAGCGTTCGCTGACTCGTTCACCAGTATCGATGAGCATTGCTGCCAGCGCATCATTATTGCTAAAAAGTGCTGCTGCCTGATAGCCCAGTGCTCGTACGGTGCTGCCCGTCAAGGTGGCCAGATTGATCATGATGTCTGGCTGATAATGTTTTTCCATGTAGGCCAATCCATCGGCGAGAATCAGGCGCCCTTCTGCATCGGTATCGATGACTTCAATGGTTTTTCCGCTGTAGGAGTTGATGACGTCTCCCGGTTTGACGGAGCGTGCATCTACACAGTTGTCCGTAGTGGGAACGATGGTAATCAGATGCACCGCTAGTTGTAGCTTGGCACAGAGTTCAATGGCTCCGAGTACTGCTGCGGCACCCCCCATATCACTTTTCATGTAGTGCATATTTTGGTGGCCTTTGATGGAGATTCCTCCCGTATCAAAAGTTACTCCTTTTCCGATGAGGCCCACCTTGGGAAGTGGTTTTTTAGATTTTAATTTAGGCTGGTATTCGGCGATGATAAAGCGGGGAGGATATTCACTTCCTCGATTGACCGCCATCAGTGCGTGGAGACCTTTAGCGGCAATTTGTTTTTCGTTGAGGACGCGTACTTTATAGCCGTAGGTTTTCCCCGATTGTTTGGCCCACTCTCCTAGATTTGTG
>JBCCSR010000979.1:0-2936 GCA_039199865.1 Bacteroidota bacterium | reverse complement strand
GCTCCCTTCATTGCCGAGCAGGCTGTGGGTTTGGTCAGTGTGCAAGCAGAGGTGGAATTGGGAGATAAAATGACGGAGACCCTGTTTGCTAATCTAGAAGTAAACGAAGAAAAGTCGGAAACGCTGACTGCTTTTTTTGAGGCTTCAGGCTTTGAAAGTGAATATCCGATTCGGTTGTATTATGTCGAAGAACCGGTGGTCAATGCTTTTGCCGTTCCGGGGGGTAAAATAGTCGTTTTTGAAGGAATTGTTGATCTGATGGATTCCTGGGAAGAATTAGCGGGACTTTTGGGGCATGAACTGGCACACGTGGAAGAAAGACATAGTCTTGAAGCGATGAGTCGGAGTTTGAGCACCTACTTGGTGTTTTCCATTATGACGGGAGATGTCAATGGGGTTGGGGCGGTATTGTTGGAGAATACCATGATGTTACAGGATTTATCCAATTCCCGAAAGGCAGAAGTAGAGGCAGACCAAAAAGGCTTTGAGTATTTACTCGGTCAGGAAGTTTCGCCAAGAGGAATGATCGATTTGTTTGTCCACTTGCAAGAAGCCGAGCCAGACCTAGGAGAGCAGGGGAATCAACTGATGGAAATCATGAGTACTCATCCACTGACTACAGATCGAATTGCGAATTTGGAAAAAGCTTATGAAGACGCGGGGCAACCCTCATTTGAGGAGAAAACCGAAGCGCAAGCTCTTTTTGAGCAGTTGAGAGCAAAAGAGATGTCTGACCTGGAAATTAGCGAAGAAGAGGAAGAAGAAACAGCCACTTTAGATGAGTAGTTCCTGGTAAATGGCTTCCTTGTTGAGCATTAGCTATTTTGTATTGATATTTGATTTCCAGGCATTGGTCGAAAATCAAAAGTAGCCCTCTACTTATTTCCAATTTGGAAAAACGTAGAGCTGCGTTTGCTTATCTTAAGCTAACTGCCGGATGGCTTTGATATTGTAAACCAAAATTTCAATACCCGAATACAAGGTAATGGACATGATCCACAAGAGCAACAACAGGATGGTATAACTAATGATTTGGAGGCCAATAACCTGAGTCAAGGGATTGATGAAGATGAGGAGTAGGTAAATAATGACTAGAGCGATGCTCTGAGAAAAGGTCTTTACTTTGCCCGAAAAACGAGAGGCCAGAACGACTTTCTTTGACAACAATAACAAGCGGATGACCGTCAAAGCAATCTCCCTGAAGGTAATGATGATGGTCAATAGTAATGGAATAATGCCATTGTAAGTGAAGACAAATAGGACGCCCAGGATCAAGATTTTGTCGGCAATGGGATCAAAAATTTTACCAAAGGCAGAAACGATATTCCATTTTCTGGCCAAGTAACCATCTAGAAAGTCGGTGGCAGAAGCCAAAATGAAAAGGGAAAGGGAGAAGGAGAGCGACCACGAATTGAGAGAGATCGCAAAGTAGGCGCATAGAATTGCCATTGGAATTCTGATCAGCGTCAGCATATTGGGTATTTGCTTCTTTACTTCAGACATCAGCTATGCACTCCTTTGTTAAAAAAACGGTATCGACCAGCGTCGATATTGGTAACTTACTCATTATAAACGCACAAACAGGCGATTTTGATGCGAATTTACGAATTATAATGCTTAGTTGAAAACCATTTGGAAGTCCAGAGTCCGATTTTTAGGGTTCTGATTGTGAAAAAAGCCCCTTTTTAGCTCGAATCTTACGTAGCTTTAGGGGATGAAAATACTCACCATCAGTGGCTCTGCCCGCCAGAATTCTCAAAACGTACAATTTCTTGCAGCCTTCCCCTCCCTTTTTCCCCAGTTTGACTTTACACACGATAGTAGCCTGAAGGAGCTTCCGCTCTTTACGGCCAGTATCGATCGACACCCTTGGCCCCAGAAGGTCTTGGATTGGCGATTTCGTATGGCCAATTGTGATGCTTTGATGATTGTGAGCCCCGAGTATTTGCACAACCTCCCCGCCTTGATCAAGAATGCCCTGGAATGGCTTGCTTCTTCGGGGGAAATGATGCACAAACCGGTTTTGCCCATTACTTTTACCCCCCATCCCCCCAGAGGAGAAAAAGCAATGCAGTCTTTGTTGTGGTCATTGCAAGCCCTTGAGGCAAGGATAGTTGGACAATTGGACCTGTACCAGCAAGACATTCACTTTGAAGATGGACAAATGAGGATGGGGCAGGAGAGCCTAGAAATGCTGGAAGCAAGTTTGGTACTTTTGACTGGATCTTGAACGAAATTTCTCCTCATTTTTAGCAAATTTTTTCCGCTTGTTGTATATGGTTTTGCTTCCTTTTGATGTGTGAAAATTAGTCGATGAAATGTTTATTTTGCTCTAGCTTGAAAAGCCTTAGTGCGTAATTTTTTGTATCTTTATTTATCCAAAAGAATAACCAACCAATTGTTTCTATGGAGACAACTCGACGTGATCGAACGCTTGACAACATCCATCAAGATGTTGACTTTGCCAACCGTTATCGAATTGAGTACATCAAGCATCTCTTGTCCCTTTCCGGGGGGATTTTTGTCATTTCTATTGGTCTTTTAGGCAATGACTTGAATCATTCTCATTTTAGCCTCTACCGAGAAAGTATCGCCATGGGCTGGCTCGCGCTCATCCTTTCCATGATGGGAGGTATTTTTCACATGCGGGTTTGGGATAAGTTTTACATGTCGTTCCGAAAGCCGCATGAGAAAGGGCTAGAACAGCGCAAAAGGCTGCGGTTACGAAGGAGGATAGCAGAGGCGATCCAGATTGGTTTTTTTATGATTGGAGTCATCCTGATTTTTCTTTTTGTATCGGTCAATATTTTGTGAGGGATGAATGGGGCGTAAAGTCTTATGCTTCCGCATTTTCCCTGCTAGTCCAATAGTGGCCATCCCTCCCTGTGCTCTTTGAAGAAATACTATATTTTTTCACCATTTCAACAACAAATTTT
>JBCCSR010000978.1:0-2938 GCA_039199865.1 Bacteroidota bacterium | reverse complement strand
GGCAGCCGTTTTTTTTCAACCAAAAGCCTCTTTTTCACGCAAACAGCATTGTAAAATGGTGGCCATATATAAAGAAGGAAAAGCCAATATCTTTGTTTTTTATTTGTTCGATGATCTGTCTGTCGATCTGAATCGGGAGCAATTGCAAAATATTCGCTTTGCCAGTTCACCTGAGAATTAAGTGCTCTAGGAGACTTTCAATTGTGAGGTTAATATCCTTCGTCAAACGTTCCCCACCACGATGAGAATAAACCAAGCAGTATTGTTGGTGTTTGCGGCTTACAACCAAGCAGTAAAAATGACTACTCTTTGTTAGTCGCCAACTTTAACGTATCTAAAATTGTCGTTATCTCATTGAAATCATCGATCCAAAGGATATTCACCCCTAAATTCTTCAAAGATTCCTCATAATATTTCTTCACTGTCTTATCCCCACTACTTTTCAAAATAGCAAAATGTTTGTTGACGTTTTGCTGAACTTTTTGCTTTAATTTCGCTGCTGAAATTCCCTCATTTCGATAGGCATTGATGATTTCATTTTTGGACAGGTACAACAACCTTCGGAGATTGATATCGGTCATCGACAGTCCGATGAATAGAAAAGAATTCTCTCTCAGATGGGTCAACAAAGTGTAGTTGAAAACATTGTAAGGATTGGCAAATCTGGCAAAATATTCATTCTCCGTTAAGATGATTTTATCCGAAGATTCTTTTTCCAGTGAAATTCTATTGTCAAACCTCAACATGCCGTGTAAGTGATAGATATTGATCCTCCCCTCCATCCTACTGGCCGAAGCTCTTTCCGTGGTTCTCAGTATTCTCTTTTGAAATTTAGCATAACAATACGATTGTAAAACACAATCAAAGTTAAGGGTAAAGATGGAGTTGATATTTGGGTTGGCTCTAAAGGTTCTTTGGCCCTCATTTTTTAAGGCGAGTAAATCACCAATGGCGCTTAAGCTTGCGTTGCTATCTTCCACGTAATTGACGAATTGAGCTTTGTTTCCTTCTGCAATGTTGGTTTTATAATATTTGAAGTCTTGGTAAATTGCATTTCTAAGTTTGGTTACCCAATCGGTATCTTTACTGACCAGATAATTGGCCAAACTTAAGTAATCTGCTCCATTGTTGATCAAAAGCTCAAATAAATTAGGATCATCCGTAATGTCGATACAGAGCCTTTTGAGTAAGGTTTCCCAGGAGGGTATGCCGCTTTGAACGGAGATACCCGCCCCCAGACATAGGCTCAAACCATATTTTTGGTACCTGTTGATTAATGCTTCCATTTGTCTATCAGGAGTGAGTTTCGAAAATCGTTAGGCCAAATCATTGCCCTCTCTTAGCCTGTCGCAATTCCATACCAGTAGAAGAGCGAGGAATGAAACCTGGCCAGGTTGCTTCATTAGACGTTTTTGAAATATCCAGATACTTTTGATAATCCAATTGTTTGAGCTGGACTCCCAGAAAAGCGGTGACAAAGTGTTGATTGATGTTATTGATTCGTCGGGCATCCCAGGAAGGCTCTGCATAGCGATAGTATTCATCGATGTGTAAGCCTGCTTGTAGGGTTTCTGGCGGTGGTGGATTTCCGGCTACATTATGTCTGGCATTGAGGTAAGTCAACAAATAACGATCACTATTTATCGCAGCATCATAAATGGCTTTGATGCCTTTTTCGTAACCCGAAATATCATCTTGACTTCCCGCGATAAAAAAGGTAGGCACTCGGAGTCCTTTCAACGTTTCCACATCCCAGACGCCTTGTTCCATTCCCCAAGGGGCAAAAGCCACTACTGCCTTGATACGGGAATCCTGAGATTGCAGAAAGCCCTCATTGCTCCCCGCTCTCGATTCTAATGCCTTGCTGCCTCCGGCCATCTGACCAAATAAGCCAACTGCCAGATCACTAAAGCCCGCCCCAGCCGCGTTGAGCGCGCCGTAACCTCCCATCGAATACCCAATGAGGGCCGTTTGTTCTGCATTGACCAAACCGGAAAGAAAATGCTTACTTTGTGTACCACCCAATTGGGCCATTTCCTCCAAAACAAACAAGATATCTTTGGGTCGATTGAGTAAGGTGCTCGGAAAAGCGGCTGCATCTTTGAAAGTAGATTCCGTATGATCAATGGCCACCACAACGTATCCTTTTGATGCCAAGTTTTCGGTAAGATAGGTCATCAAAAAGCGAGAGCCCACATAACCATGAGCAACGATCACCAGGGGAAAAGCCCCCTCACCAGTGAGCGGTGAAGCATCCCGAACAGCTCTACCTTTGAAACGAAAAGGATGATTGAGCCGCTTGGGATCACCCGCAATCCCCATGACCTCGTCGTAGGTGATGAGGGTCATTTGTTTCGTCTGTGTAACCGCAGGATACCATACTTCAACTTTAAGTGGACGATCGTAAAGCGGATCATTTCCTTCCTTGGAATTTAAAATATCGATTTGTCCTTTATGTAATAAGTCAAGCGTTTGTACCCCTACGGTGTAGGCTCCGCGGGCCGCCAATTCGGGAGCATCCGGTAGAGGGTCTCCATAAACGAAAGGCGTTTTCTCGGCTTGCGCAAACAAAATCGTTGAGGGCAAACAAAGATAAAAGCATAAAAAGGCATACAAAGGAAGGAGCGATTGGATTTTCATGAGCGGGTGTTTTTGATTCCTTCCGGGAAGATAATTTTTTCGCAAGAGAAATTAGAACATTTTCCCAGAGAAATCTGTCCCTCTTCCTCTTGGACCGCTCTGCAAATTGGGGAGATTTATCGTACTCAAATCAACGGTAAATGATCAAAACCCCAAAAAATGATATCGTCGATTGGATCGACCTCCAATCCCATTGATCTTTTTAATGGACCAATAGTTTTGCTCTCCAAACCTTTCTTTTGGTAGCCAGCTCAACAAAATACACGCCGGAATTCAAAGCAGATAGGTCTAGTGAAAT
>JBCCSR010000977.1:0-2939 GCA_039199865.1 Bacteroidota bacterium | reverse complement strand
CGTTATCATTTATTCCGATCCAAACTCCTTGATTTTTTTTCTCCATTTTAATGTAGATATGCGTATTCTATTCAACTGGTCAGTTCGCTTGTGTATTTGTCAGGTTTACAAAAGGAAGTAACCAGTCCTTTATAAAAATTTTATCTCTCCAATTTACTTAGTAGTGACACTTTTGGCATTCTAGACCTCCAATGTCCTCTACTGTCACTTTATCTCGTTTACCAGACTTCAGTTCCTCATGGTAAACTTCATAATGCTGGTAATAGTCGTTATCGGCAAACTGAACTTCCGTTTCACGGTGGCAATTGATACACCAGCCCATAGAAAGCGGAGCATATTGCTGTACCACTTCCATTTTCTCTACGGGACCATGACAATTTTGACACTCTACTTTTCCAACTGCGACGTGCTGTGCGTGGTTAAAGTAAACATGGTCTGGAAGATTGTGCAAGCGCACCCATTCTATTGCTCCTTGAATCTCTGTGTCATCCGCCCCGTTGGTTAGGGACGAGACGATATCCGCCCACTGAGTTTCAGCCGCTATGGCCGCATCTTCTTTCAACTTCTTCTCCTTACCTTCATACTTGGCGTTGGTAGCATTGTCTTTGAGATAGCTTTCCTCAATCCACTTGGTGTAAATCTCCATCAATTCCTCATCTGATTTGGGACCTACATATTTATCCGTGGTAGGATCGTATCCAATTGAGGCATAAATTTTCGTCAATTCAGCAGTACCATACTGAGATCCCTTCTTGATCGCACGGTGACAATTCATACAAGTGTTAGTGGCAGGAATGACAGAGTGCTTACTTCTACGCGCTCCATCGTGACAATACTGACAATCGATTTGCTGTAAACCAGCATGAGTAGCGTGAGAAAACTTAATGGGTTGATTGGGAGCGTATCCTTGTTGGCGTCCTAAATTAATGGCATTATTCACAGTAGTAAATCCTCCAAGCACTACGAGGGAGAAAATCACAAAGCTAACCACACTTCTGCTGGTCAGGATTTCCATGATAGAGCGCTGGGGAGCAGGAGACTCTCCATCTCTGATTTGCGCCATTCTGTTGAGGTTACCAATGATACGCGCTAGAGCGACGGATAAAATCGCTAGAATGAGAAATAATGTTGCAAACAAAAAGGTATTGTTGCCCTCTTCCTGGGGTCCACTATCCACAGCTACAGCGAGTTCGCCAACTGGAACGCCGTAGGTACCATCGTACATCCCATCAATGTACAAAAGTATAGACTCAATTTGGTCATCCGTCAAATTGGGAAATGCAGTCATCACCGACTTGTCCCACTTGTTGTACAAAGCAACGGCATAGGAGTCTCCAGACGCAATCACTGCTTGCGAATTTCGAATCCAAGCATACAATCGCTCTTGATCTCCTTCCCACCGTTCGCGCACCCCACCTAGGGCTGGACCCGTCATATCATCCTTCATCGTCTTATTGTGACAAGAAGCACAGTTGGCCTTGAAAAGCGCCTTACCCTCATCGGGGGTAGGTTGAGCAGACAGATTGAACGCAGAGATAAGGAAGAAAAGGAAAATAAAGTGTTTCAAGTGTCTCAAGTTTGAAGGCTTATCTATCATTTCTAAAAGAGTTATTTGATCTTTTTAATGCCTATTAGTAAATCAGGTGATTTTGTCATCTGATTGTCAGCGCAAAAATACGACTAGAATGTATCATTCCCAAGCTTAAATTAAAAGAGAAGTCTATTTAGATTTCTTCTAAATAGAAAAGTTATCGCCTTCAATTTTCGGGTAACCAAATCCCCTTTCCAAATGGCTTGGTCATCCGTTTTTTCTGTGTAATATGGACTTAATCCCTCCAAATATGGCATAATACAACTTTTCTAAATGTTCTCTTTTTAGGGCCCAGTCTGGCAAAAATAGACGCAGCTGAAAAAAGTAACTCATATGCTGTAAAGAACGGCACAGAAAGCGATGAATCCTTCATTTTGATTGTCAAAATAAAGTCATCTCCTACTAGATTGATTTTTTTCTGAATGGAAGGGACAAGAAATAGAGAAAGGAGCGCTAAAAACAATAAAAAAAGACTGCCGCAGTTCATACGACAATCTTCTGTGGAAGACATAAACTATTTTCTAAACTAAACCAAAAATTCTTTTATGTGACAAACACTTAGGCCAGCTTACGTAAATCTCTAATCAAAATGCTTCTTCTGGTAAAGTGGATCAAATTCGATTTTTTCAGGTCATTTAGTACCGAGGTAACGGTCTGACGAGAGGTGCCGGTAATGTTGGCGATATCTTGCTGCGTTAAGGAATGCTTGACCAACATTTCGTCGATGCCAATTTTACGGCCTCGTTTTTCAGCAGATTCTTTGAGAAAATCAATGATACGCGTTCTCGCATCCTTGAAGATGAGCGACTCCAAGCGGTTTTCCACTCTTCTTAGTCTAGTCCCCATCATGGTTAGTATTTTGGTACACAAGCGATGATTGGTACGCATCAGCTTTCGTAAATCTTCAACTTTCAGGCAGAAATACTGAACCTCTTGATTCATGGCTTTCGCAAAATCTGTTCTAGCATCTTCACCAACAATCCCTAGCTCTCCGAACATAGCAAAAGGATGCAAAATGGCCTTAATTACCTCTTTTTCATCTTGAGAGTGGGTAACAATTTTGATTGTCCCTTTCAGTAAAAAGTAAATATAGTCAGAAGGTTCATCCTTCATGTAGATGTAATTGTACTTTGGACGCTTTTTTAACTCAACCATTTGGGAAAGCTGAAACATTTCCTCGGAACTTAACACATCAAACAAAGGGAATTGCTCAAGGAAGGTAGTCTTGGAAAGCATATTCATGACACTCTGTAATTTTGGACCTGTCGTATAGCCAGGCAAGATGAAATAATATTAGATTTAACACTCTCGAAATGTGATCCCTTTTTAGGGTATACGCTAGGTAATT
>JBCCSR010000976.1:0-2939 GCA_039199865.1 Bacteroidota bacterium | reverse complement strand
TTCGACTAAAAATGTAACCATTTTGATCATTGGGATGCAAACTATCCACTTGGACGGCCAGGGGATGACCATCGGGTAAAGAACTCGGAACGGCTTGGTTGGGAATCTCTGTCAGCCCTACATAAAAAGAAATGCGATCGAAACGACCTGTTGCCAAATAATCTCCCAAAGTGTAATTGAAACCATTATTGCGAGATACGATGCTAAAATTATCCTCAAGCGTCTGTGAACTTCCATCCTGTAATTCAACAACTACCGTGTCAATCACTCCTTCGGACAGCACATCGGTTTCCAGACGCAATTCCGACAGATAAAATTGGATTTCGTTGACTTGAAAAGAGTCTACTCCATCGGGATAAGGATATCTGTTGCCGTTTAGCAAGGCCAAACTATCCTGTATGCGATGTAAGACTTCTAACCTGAGAGAAGGAAAACTACAGCAATCTTCGCAGGCTTCCTCGGCAGCAGCATCGTAGTTGGTCGCGCGATTGTCCAGACAGCCATCTTCTTTTTCGATACAAGAATGCAGGGAAAACACCGCTAGAAACAACAGCCCCAGAACAGCCCTCTGCGCAAATGACCATTTAGCGATTTTGCTTTTCATGATCTTTGACCAGTTTCTTGATGATTTGTTTGACTTGACTGGAAAACTCTTTGTTGAGCATCCAATGATAATATTGTTTGTCTTTGAGCAAAGTTTCCAAGACGGGTTGTCCCATGTATTTTCCAAAATTAAAGACCATGACGCCCTCGTGATTGTACTTCAAGCGTTGGGTCGCATCAACGGTAGAAAGGTCATTGGTAAACTCATGAAGTACTTGCATGTCATTTTTAACCGGAGCGGGAACCGTTTCTCCTTCTCCATCAATCATGTCTACGCCATCGTATCTGGTCAATTGACCTTTGAAAACGTCTACCGTTGCCCGGACATCTGCCATCGCATCATGAGCATCCGTCAGCTGCTTTCCACAATAATAGCGAAGGGCGGCTCTAAGGGTTCGCGGCTCCATTTTATAAAAAATCCGTTGTACATCGATGGTCAGACGCTTGTTGTTATTGAACTCGATGCCCACTCGGGCGAATTCCTCCATGAGGATTGGAACATCAAAGCGATTGGAATTGTAACCCACCAAATCTGCCTTCCCAATAAACTTAAACAATTGGTCGGCAACTTGAACGAAGGTAGGTTTATTGGCCAAATCCTTGGGTAAGATGCCGTGAACACCCATGGCTTCTTCAGAAATGGGAATGCCTGGGTTAATGAGCATCATCAATTCTTCTGGAGGCCGATTGTCCGGAAAATATTTAATCATGGCAATTTGGAGGATTCGATCTCTAATGACGTTTAGCCCGGTAGATTCGATGTCCAAAAAAATAAGTTCTCGATCAAGATTCAATTCCATAGTGTGCGTGTTGGGTGGTAATGCTATTGCTTGCCATTGGTTGATATCAACCAATCTTTAAGACCATCTGTATATTTAACGGCCAATTGGCCTTCATCGTCTCCATAAATAAAATAAGCCTCTAGTTTGGGTTGTTTTTCTACCAAAGCAAAAGCCTTGTCTTGTCCCATCACCATACAGGCGGTGGCATAGGCGTCTGCGGTCATACAATCTTCCGCAAAGATAGAAGCACTCAACAGGCGATTTTCGCGGGAACGCCCAGTTTTGGGATCAATGGTATGTCCATATTTGATTCCGTTGACCTCGTGATAATTTCGATAATCACCGGAGGAGGCCAAGGCGCTGTTTTTGAGATATACGATGGCTTCGAGCGCTCCAAGCCCCGCGTCTGCCTTGGGCGTATTGATGCCGATCTTCCAAAAGTCATTGCTTTGGCTTTTCCCTTTTGCTCGGACTTCCCCTCCAATCTCTACCATATAGTTGTTGATATCTTCCTGATCGAGCAATTCGCATACAACATCTACGCCGTATCCTTTTGCTATGGCTGAAAAGTCGAGTTGAACTCCTGCCTTTCCCTTCCCTAAAAAGCGGGTCGCTTCATCAAGTTGAATGGCATCAAAGTTCACCAATTGCAAAAGAGAGTCAATCTTTTCCTGATCCACTTCTTCCACTTTTTTTCGCTCTTTCCCAAAGCCCCAATAATTGACCAAGGGCATCACCGTGGGGTTGAAACTTCCCGCCGTTTGGGCGTAGACCTCTTTTGCCCGATAATAATTCATCAAAAAATGTCGATGCGGGCTGTGAGCAGAAACATAATTTTCTTGAAGTTGAAGTCCTTTTTCGGAATCGTTAAAGCGGGAAATAAGGGAGGTATCGATATAGGTGGATAAATCTAAATTGACCTCGACCAACAAGGCATCGATTTCCTTTTTTAGATTCCTTCCTTCCACATCGGCATAACTGATGTTGTAGGTCGTCCCCATGGTCTGACCACTAATCACTTGGTAATGATCTGTCCCATCCGATGGGCCATTCTGCTGGCAAGCAGTTAAAAGTAATGGAAGAACAAGTAAAAACAGCCTTTTCATAAATGAAATGAATTGAATGACATATTTGCTTTGCAAAAGGCCTCCCGATAATTCCTCGGATCCCTTTACTGGATTAAGGAAAGACCTATTTCAATTTAAGAGGCCAAATATAGCTCAATTATGGCACAGCTCGTAGTCTGTTTCCGCATTTAACGCGGCCTTAACGCCTCAAAATGAAGTCTAGATAATAATAACCTCTCCCCAATAACATCAGACCAATGTGAGGGATGAGGTAAAGTAAGGCCATTTCTTTATCCTCCAAAGGATCAACCAATATGATGGGTTCATCGCCAAATAAACAAAGCATCTTGCCCCATCCGTGATTCAACAACATGAGTCCACCAAAGGTAAGGCGCAAAAGCAAGAGGAAAAGATCCATTGATCGACCGTATTCACGAGGGTAGAGCAAGCTGGCTCTCAACACCTTTTAATGGGTGATACATCTGGG
>JBCCSR010000975.1:0-2946 GCA_039199865.1 Bacteroidota bacterium | reverse complement strand
GTTGGAATAGGGCGTGGTGAGCTGGTTTCTGTCACTTGCACCCTATTTCCTTTCCAGAAATTTCACTAGGAAAATTCTCTACGGACTAAAATCTTACTATCCTTTAGAGATAACATTATGACAAAATGAAAAATAAGAATAAATATCAAGTTATATTTCTTATTCTATTCATATCACTATCGTTAACTGACGTTCACGCAGGAAATAACGATAAAATAAAGGGTAATGGAGTAGTAGCAATTGCTAATGCAGAAGATGAACCTAGATGATGGATTCTACTTGGCTTTACTAATAACGCAAATAAAAATCAACTGCAATACTTCAAAGGCAAAATGAAACCTAATATGAATAACTGGCTGACTATCTGTCTATTGTGTGGGCTAACATCTTTATGTCCCACATTGTATAGCCAGCAATCAGCCAACAAGTTGAACAAGGCGCAAGCCAAACACCAAATGGATTCCCTCAATCGCTATTCCTGGAAATTGCGGGAAATAGATGCCCAACGCTCCTACATCGAAGCACAAAAGGCATTTCAAATGGCGAAAGACTACAATGACCCCGTGGAAATGGCCTACAGCTTGGTCACCATAGGCGTTTATCACAAATACAAAAAAGACTTTTTTGAATCCATCGACACCTTCCGTTTAAGCCTGAAGGTCCGAAAAAGTATCGGAGACAGCCTGATGATCTCAAGCAGCTACAACCATCTCGGCGTGGTTTATGCCGCCCAAAGGACTTATCGAAAGGCACTTCTTTATTACGATAGCTCATCAATGTATTTAAATCCTCAAATTACAAGTCACCAAAAAAGGTTGAGTAAAATTTATAACGGAAAGGGAACCTGCCTAAAATATTTGGGAAATTATGCCGATTCAGAGGCTTTTTATACAGACGCCCTACAACTAAAAGAACAATTCCGCGACTCCATCGGCATTGCCAAAACCTACCTCAATCTAGCGGGGCTTTACCAGCGATCCGATAGCCTGAAAAAGGCTGAAAAACTGTACGATCAATCCCTAGAAATATTTCGACGACATGGTAAAAATCGTTACATCGCCGATGTACTTCTCAATAAAGGAGCCATCGAAATTACTAGAGGTAATCCCCAAAAAGCATTGGAATACTATGAGGAATGTCAATCGATTTATCAGGAATTTCACTTTGAACATCAACTGGATGCACTGCAAAATAATCTTGGATTAATTTATCGGTTGCAAAATAAACCACAGAAGGCTAAAAGGCTTTTACAGCAAAGTTTTGACAGGCGGACGGAGTTAGGCGATAAGGAAGGGGCGCAAGAATCTTTACTCAATATCGCCCTTATTACGCAAGATGAAAACGCCAAAACCAACAACCGACTCAAAAACACCATCATTCTCATTCTCCTACTTTTAACCCTGGCCATCGCTACCCTCTTTTGGTTTGGTCAGCGAGCCCGAAAGCTCCAATTCCAAAAAGTACTGGCCGAACGGGATGCCCAAATCAAACAAGAACAGGTCGAATCTCTGATAAAAGAGAAAGAAGTCGAAGCCCTAAGCTCTATGATTGAAGGAGAAGAAAAAGAAAGGGAACGCATCTCACGCGATCTACACGACCGTCTTGGCACCCTACTTTCCGTGACCATCATGCAATTCAAAACCATTGAAGACCACCTGACAGCACAATTCATCAAAAAAGAAGCCGTGGGCAAAGTCAACGAAATGCTGCACGAAGCCTGCGAGGAAGTCCGTCGAATTGCGCACAATATGAGCTCGGGTTTTTTGACCAAATTCGGACTCAAGCCAGCCTTACATAAGTTGGTGCAAACCATCAACGATACAGACCGAATCCATGCCAACTTAATCGTTCACGGCATAGACGATCGCTTTAAAACCCATTTTGAAATTGATATTTATCGGGTCATTCAAGAATTGACCAGTAATGCACTCCGTCATGCGAAGGCCAAAGAATTGGAATTACAACTCATCAAAAACGATAAAATTCTCAATATTATGATCGAGGACAACGGACAAGGGTTCGACAAAGAGCAGTTGCAACTAAAGGATGGTATGGGACTTAAAAATGTCGACGCCCGCATCAAACGCCTCAATGGCAATTGCAACATCGACTCTGCCGTCGGGCGAGGGACAATTGTATCTATTGATATACCAATTTAATAGATTTATAGTTCACTCTTTGATTGGTAATTTCAAATTGAAAATGAATATTAATAATGATTAAGTTACTTGTTGCAGATGATCATCAAATCGTAATAGATGGGATTTACTCCATTTTAGAAAATGAGAACGAAGTAGAAATCGAGGTCGTAGCTACAGCACATAGTGGCCTGGAAGTACTCGAAATCCTTAAAAAGCAAAACGTCGATGTAGCCATTCTCGACATCAACATGCCAGGCAAAAATGGTTTGGAAACCACCCAGCTCATCAAGGAAAAACATCCTAAAATTAAAATACTCATTCTGACCATGTACAAGGAAGAAGAAAAGGTACTCGAGTTATTTGAAGCCGGAGCCGATGGGTATATTTTGAAGGATCGCGGAAAAGAAGACTTGGTCCATGCCATTCGAAAAGTGCAAAAAGGAGATGTATATTTCGGTGAAGAAGTTTCCAAAATCTTAGTCAATGCGCTGAGCCACGAACGAAAGGCAGCCCAGAAACCAAGCGACCCTAAATTGACAAAGCGAGAAACCGAAATCATCAAACTTTTGGCCGATGGTTTGACAACTGCCGAGATCGCTGAGCAATTATTCATCTCCCCCACAACCGTCGAAACCCACCGCAGGAACCTATTGTCCAAACTCGAATTGAAAAATACGCCCTTGCTAGTTCGCTACGCTGTCCAAAAAGGTATTGTTTAAAGAATAAAACTAGGCTTCAAGAATTATTACGGAACCGAATTTTAACCATAATATCCATGAGTTGGTCTTCAGAATATGCAACAAAT
>JBCCSR010000974.1:0-2947 GCA_039199865.1 Bacteroidota bacterium | reverse complement strand
TGGGCACTCGACTGCGCCCATTGACGAATAATAAGCCCAAAGCCTTGGTTGAAGTCAATGGCGTAACCCTACTAGAAATTGTCATTCGTCGGCTTAGGTACTATGGTTTCCAGGATTTGATCGTTAACACCCACCATTTTGCCCAGCAAATTCACGACTTTCTAGAGGCTCGGCAAAATTTTGGGCTCAAAATTAGCATTTCTCACGAAGCGAATCAGGCATTGGAAACCGGAGGAGGGCTAAAAAAAGCGGCTTGGTTTTTTGAAGATGGTGCTCCCTTTTTGTTGTGCAATACCGATATCTTGTGTGACATTGATCTACGGCATTTTTATCAGACTCACTGCGAAGGGGATGCATTGGCTACCTTGGCCGTTCGCCAGAGGCCAACCTCCCGTTATCTCATCTTTGACGAATATCAGAGTCTATCTGGTTGGTTAAACACCAAAACAGGGGCCATGAAAATGTGTCGGCCCGTAGTTGGAAATCTACAATTATTGGCCTTTAGTGGCTTGCACATCATTGATCCTCGCCTGTTTCAGTGGTTTCCTGATTCCGAAAAATTTTCCATTATTGATACTTATCTCGAAGCGGCCAAAAAGCAGTTGATTTTGGCCTACCGCCACGATGATTCGCATTGGCTGGACGTGGGCAAACCCCATAGTCTTGAAAAAGCTAGCGAGATCATAGCCGATATCTTAATTTAATCTTTAAATCATCAACTTGCTGAATGGTTCTACAAATTTCTGTGTAAATTTGTGTCTGGTATAAATCAAACAAATATGAGCAAACTTCCCATCGGTACCTTCGTAAACATGACTACGGTTTTGATTGGTAGTTTAATTGGGGTAATGCTTCAGCAAGTATTTCCCGAAAATATCCAGAATACAACACAGCTCGCTGTAGGACTTGGCGTATTGATCATCGGTATACAAATGAGCCTCAAAGTACCGGATGAATACGTTGTTGTCTTCATTTTTAGCTTAATTCTCGGTGGCATTGTCGGTGAAGTCATTGGTGTGGATCATTTTCTAGATACTTGCGAGGCTTGGATCAAAACCAATATTCAACCGGGGCAACCCCGATTTTCTGAAGGGCTCATTACCGCTTTTGTACTTTTCTGTGCTAGCTCGATTACTGTAATCGGTGCCATAGAGGAAGGAATGCAAGGAAAGCGGGAATTGCTATTTGTCAAGTCCGCATTGGATGGCGTTACCGCCATTGCTTTGGCCTCTAGCTCGGGTATTGGCGTCCTTTTTTCTATTTTCCCGATGTTGGTCATCCAAGGAGGGCTCACCTTATTGGCGGTCAAAGCCAAAACCTTGTTTACCAAAAATACTATTGCCTTATTGAGTGGTGTTGGCGGCGTATTGATTGTAGCCATTTCCATAAAAATTTTGGGGCTTAGTGATTTTCGGGTAGCCAACCTCTTGCCAGCCCTCTTAGTGGTTGTACTTCTAGATTGGGGGTATCGACGACTAAAGTTGCGCGTTTGATCTTTTCTATTTTAGTAAAGTATTTCCAATTGCACAGTTCAGGCATTTCCTTGGATTACAATATTCGTTCTTGAGTTGTAGTAAGGCTTGACTTTGGTGTGCGGAAACAGGGTTTAGGCCGAGATTTTCCCACTGCTGAATAATTTTGTTTTTTTCTGGGGGGAGTTGTTCCAGTAAATCCAGGGCTTTTTCTTGGTAAATTTCATTTCCGGTATATTGGCCATAATAAAAAAGGAAAGGACAAATGGTGTTGATAATGATCAGACGGATGGTGGGTGAACCAAGGCTTTTTTTCTTTTTGATTGATGCTTTATCAAAGACATAGTGATTGCTCCAATACGGCCCAACCTTTAAATCAAACATATGGTGAATTTCTTTCTCATTTTGAATGGCTAAGGCTTTACTAAAAAGGTGGTTGGACTGAAAAATCAATTGGGCAAATTGGGCAATCCGAACGGTTGGAAAATTGGCTGGCCGTAAGCGTAGGTATTTCCAACTTTCCTTTAGTCCATTCTTCAACCGGTATTTTTGCTGCAAAAAAAGATATTCTTTTTTTAATTTTTTGGGGTAACTTTCCTCAAAGTCTTGATTGAGTAAACCCGCTTGCCCAAACAACAAGGCTTCGATTTGAAAAAGTTGATTTTTGTGCTTTCTTAAAATTGAAAGTGGAAGCGAGCGGGCCAGTAATTCAAAGGGAATGGCGTTTACTTTTACTCCAAAATTTCGAGCTAAGAAATGATAAAAACTTTCTTCCCAATTGTATTGATTTTGTTGCAAGGATTGTTCAATAGCCAATACTTTTTGTTCTAACCTTTCCACCATTAACCGATCCAACCAGGTCTCACGTACAATCGAGGGCACTCGGTGTAATTGTGACTGGCAGGGAATTCGACTCTCATTGTGTTGGAGATACAAGTAACGTGCAGCTAATTTGGTCGGTATGAGTTGGCGCAATTCGATACAAGGAATACGTTCTCCACTTGCTCGATGGACCACCGTATCTTCTTCCAAAACAACATGTAGAATAACATTATCGTACGCTTTGTTTTTGTGATGTCCATGCTGATGCCATTCGGATGATTTTCGATGAATTTCAACATTTCCTGCCCAAAGGGTATCTCTAATTTTTATTCTAGCATTGGTGAAATCAGGTCCTGCATCATGATTGTGTTCTCCAAATGAAATGATTTGAATAGCTTCTCCTTGCGTACTCCTTAAGTTGTGAAAATTAAATTTTTTACGCCGCCAAACAAAGTGTAAGAAGTCCTCCTTAATCTGCTCTTCATTGACCACGGATACGGAGTGGTCTGTGGGCCATTCCGTTGGCGATGGGAAAATAGAATGGGCAAATGGGTACTGATTTTGAGCAGTGGGTTGAAACATGATTTTAGTTTTAGGGTGTTGCTATGAATTTGGCATTTAAAAAGCCTTCAGTGCTTTTTTATCAGTACTTA
>JBCCSR010000973.1:0-2948 GCA_039199865.1 Bacteroidota bacterium | reverse complement strand
TATTTTCCTGTAATTCTTCAAAAAAACTGAAGATAAGATTGGGTAAAGTAAGACATGAATCAATTGAATTTTACGAGAGGAAAGAAGGAACAGCATTGACGAAGCGCGATTCCATTTTAGCCAAAATTTTTTAGCGATATCAGATAAGCATTGCTAGAGCAAAAACCTTAGAAGTCAGTGACGAATCATGCATCACTGACTTCTGGTTGATGTTACTGACTGAATAAAACTCTAGCTAAATGACTTTGTTGCGCATTGGCCATCCGTAAGATATAAAGACCATTCAATTGAGCATCCACATTTAGACTCAGACCAGTTGGGTTGACGGTTTCCCGCCAGGTTTGGACTTGCCTTCCGGAAAGGTCCAACAACTCAATATCGTAGATTCCATTGCAATTGTCACTACAGGCAATTTCCAAAACATCACGGGCTGGGTTTGGAAAAACACGCATGACTTGTTCCCCCAAATCTTTGGTAGAAACAGTACTGCCCGTCGTAAAGGTCTGTACTTCCGTTGTCGCTTCTCCACACTCACTGCCCAGGGTGGTAACTCTCCAATAATAAGTAAAATCGGGAGTTAATAATTCATTGGTCGGTACTGCGTAAGTATTGTCCGTCAAGTTAAAGGAGAAGGTACCGAAGCCAAAGCTAGGGGTAGGACTAATTTCCAACAGGTACTCATTGGCTTGTCCCTCCCACTCAAAAACTGGATTGATGGGAATATCGGTAGCATCATCTTCGGGAAAAACTGGGCTAGCTGGGCCATTGGATGCTATGGTAAAATTGGCAATAGTTTCCACCTCATTCACGCCATCGGTTCCGCTTAAAGTAAGACTGTATTCACCGGGCGTTGTAAAATTGCTGATCGTCACTTTTACGGGGCGATTGGCTGGAGCAGGATTTTGACTAAACTCCACTACCATGTCTGCGGGTAAACCTTCAGCGGTCAAAGTCAAGCCCCCTTCCTCAAAACCTTCGCTAACAAAAAGATCAAAACTCAAAGTTTCCTCATCACTACAAGCACCTAGATTTTCTTCTAAATGGTAAAAGTCCAAAGGCTGTGGTGGGGCAAAAATAAATAGACCGCCATCAAAATCAGAGACCAGTAAACGGCCAGAAGTAAAGCGAGCAAAAATTCCCCAAGCCCCTTTAAAACCACTATCATTTTTTCCGGGATAGGTGTCATAATTCCAAATGCGCTCTACATTCTCAGGATCACTGATGTCGAAAGCCTGTAAGCCATCAGAATAATAAGATACGTACAAAATATCTCCAACGATCATCGCATTGTGGGCAATGTGCTCTGGATTGTCATTGTCTGCCTTAAAGCGATCGAGGATCTCCATATCGGTAAAATCATCTACACTGACCGTTTTGACATCTGCTCCTCCCGTCTCATCACACAAATAATAATGCTGCCCATCATCCGACAACCAACCAGAGTGGTTATAGCCTTTGTTGGGATAATCATACATCGTCCCCAGCAAAATGGGGTTGTTTGGATCATTGTAATCGATCACCGCAAAGCCAGTATTGCCTCCGTTGAGATACAGGATGTTGTCTCTAACAAAAATATCGTGGGCATAGCTGGGATGACCGAGATTGTGGGTCGCCAAATGATCTAGCAAAACGGGGGTTTCCGGATTACTCAAATCAAACACTTGAACCCCATTACTGGTATACAGACGGGCATTTTCCTCATCAATAAAGATATTATGTGCCCTGACAATGAATTCATCTGAGTCGTAGACCACCTCTACACTTTCGGGTAGACCGGAAAAGTCGATCACTTGCAGAGAACTGGGCCCTTCGTCGGCAACGGTATACAAATAATTCTGATAACTATGGTAGTCTCGATGAATCAGTGCAGTCCCTTGCGCCTTACCCGGAACAAAAGCCACTTCTTGTGGGCTGTCAGGCTCATCCAAACTAATGAAATGGACGCCCATGGTCGATCCAATTACACCATATTCTTTTCCATCTACCTCCACGCCCCAAACGTCATTGTAAACGCCAAAGAAGGCAGCTGGTAAATTGTCGGGAGAAGTCCAGCTTCCCAAAAAGACTTGATCATTAGCCTGGGCAAAAGATTGGACCGGTGCAGCGACCAAAATCAGCAAGAGGAGGCTAAATGGTATTAGTCGAAGTAAATTTTTCATCAATTCAATTTTAGTTTTGCAAAATAATAGCGCTTTCAAGATAGCAATTTTATTGCAAGGAAAAGGAACGCCCCAAAGTTAAAACCTAAATACATCTAAATACTATCCCCTCCATCTTTTGATTGTAAATCAGCACTTTATCTGTTCGATATTCATCAAAACTTCAACTTTGATGCACCAAAAAAACAATGGATTGGATTTGACTTAATCCTCCGATAAAGCGGACAAGCGACATTTTAAGTGCCAATGGTGGGATAAAAAAGGACGCAACAATTGGTTATTGCGCTCTGTTGCTGAAGATCAACGAGAGGGCTACCCGCAGCCTACCTCAATGACTAGCGAAACTATTGGTGAACATTATCTCTGGATCCTTCTCTTTTTCAATGACATTTTAGACAAAAAAAGGTACTCAATAGGACTATGTCTACAACGTATTCTGTGGCGGGGACATTCAGGTAGCCCTGAGAATCACCAAAGGAAGCATCATCAATGATAGGCGCACCGCCCGTCACGACACGATGTCTACTGTAGGTGCATCGGGGGAGCCATGGAAAAAGAGAATTCCCACATTGTCTTCATTGTCTGTCGGCTCCTGCCCCATATCAAACACACTCAAATCAAAACCGGGATTGCCTCCCACAACTCCACTCGCAATAACAACGTAAGTCTCTCCGGCTTCAAAAGTTACCGGAAAATTGGCAATGGCATCTGCTGCTGAAGTACTATTCTTCGTAGCCACGCCGATGTTGATTTCTACGTCGGCGGGGACATCAATAAAGGGCGTAGCGG
>JBCCSR010000972.1:0-2949 GCA_039199865.1 Bacteroidota bacterium | reverse complement strand
TTTAGAGGCAATTTCATGTGAATTAAAGATACAATAATTCTATGCCTCCCAAGAGATCTTTTTCCCTAATTGTTCTCTAAATTAGGGCTCGTTAAAACGTGATCCCAATAAACTTTGCGAATGGCACTTTACAGACGATGAATGTTGGCTTTTTTTCAATCAAGGATCTGGACGGAGCGTAGCTGGATTGAATTAAAAATTACCACGATGCAGAAATAATTCATTGCTGCGCAAATAAATTGCGTAGTAGGGGCTTTACTTGCGTAAAAACAATTGAGACGATGAATATTGAATTATTAAATGACATGATTTTGGAGAACTTCGTTCGGGTCAACAAGCATCCTGAACTGGAATTGTATATTTACAACTATACGCCAAAAACGCAGTATGAAGCTCAATGGAATGAGATTACTTTGGCCTGCCGGGGTTTGATTTTGGATGGTGAGGGACAAGTCGTCGCCCGTCCGTTTGCCAAATTTTTCAATATTGAAGAGTTGGAAGGAAAGCCTATTCCCGACTTGCCCTTCGAGGTCTTTGAAAAGATGGATGGCTCTTTGGGCATCAGTTATTGGGTAGATGGAGAGGTCCGAATTGCGACGCGTGGTTCATTTACTAGCGAGCAGGCAGAAAAGGCCAATTTGATGTTGAACAGTCGATATGCCGCCGCAAAAGCCAAGATGCAAGAGGGAAGGACCTATCTTTTTGAAATCATCTATCCGGAAAATCGGATTGTTGTAGATTACGGAGAAGAAGAGTCTTTGACGCTATTGGCGGTGATTGACAATGAGACCGGAAAGGAATTGCCATTGGAACAGCTGGGTTTTCCACTGGTCCGACGCTACGATGGATTGGCTGATTTTCGTCAATTGAAAATACTGGAAGAAGACAATCGCGAAGGCTTTGTCGTTAAATTTCAGAATGATTTTCGCTTGAAAGTAAAATTTTCGGAATACGTTCGCATTCATCGCATCATGACCCAGGTTTCGACCATCAGCATTTGGGAATATTTGAAGGATGGAAAATCCTTTGATGAAATCATCGAATGTGTGCCGGATGAGTTTTACGATTGGGTACGTGAGACAAAAGCTAAGCTAGAAAGGCAGTATGCAGTCATTGAAGCGCAAGCCAAAGCGGATTTCAAAGTCCTGGATAGCCGTAAAGAAACGGCCATTTATTTCATGACGTGTGCGTATCCAAAAGTTTTATTCTTAATGTTGGACAATCGTTCCTATAATGAAGCCATTTGGAGACGGATTCGTCCGGATTTTGAACGACCCTTTCGCGATCTGATCTTGTAATAAAATCTAAAGCGCAAAAGCAATAAATTTGATACGGTGGACAAAACGGTCCACCGTTGACCATAAATCAAAAAAAGACAATGAAAAACATTTTAATATTAAGAGGATTACCGGCTTCTGGAAAATCTACCTTTGCCAGGAAATTGGTCAAGGATAACCCGGGAATGTACAAACGATTGAATCGGGATGATATGCGAGAGATGCTCGATGGCTACCGCTTTTCGAAAAGCAATGAAAAGTTTGTCAAACGAATGCGCGATTGGTTGATTCTAGAAAGTCTACGAGATGGCAAACACGTCATTGTGGATGATACCAACCTGTCGAGTAAGCACCTCAATCGAATTACTCAGTTGGCTGAGCAGTATCGAAAGCAAACGGGGGAGGAGGTGAAGGTAGAAGTCAAGGAATTTGAGATTAGCCTGGAAGAAGCGATTGCTCGGGATGCGCAGAGACAACGTCCAGTAGGAGCAGCCCAAATTCGAAAATTATATCATCAATTCTACGGCGATGGCTTTAAAAAGGGGAGAGGACCATTTTATATCGAACAGGATAAAAGTCTACCTCCGGCCATCATCTGCGATTTAGATGGAACCTTGGCCATTATCGAACATCGAAATCCCTTTGATGCCTCTGCTTGTGAAAAAGATGAGCTCAACGAACCCATTGCGGATATCGTCAAAAGCTATCACGCAAGTGGACATCAAATCATTTTGTTGTCGGGACGCACGGATAAGTACATGGAGCCAACCAAACGTTGGCTGAGTAAACATGCCATTCCTTACGAGCAATTGTTGATGCGAAAAGAAGGCGACAGCCGTAAGGATGCGATCATCAAAAAAGAAATCGTAGATACTCATATTGTCGGGAAATACTACGTGAAGTTTGTTTTGGACGATCGCAATCAAGTTGTTGATATGTGGCGAAATGAAATTGGCTTTGCTTGCCTACAAGTGAATTACGGAGATTTCTGATATTGGTTCATCTCCTTTCTGCTCAATGCCCTAAATATTTTCTAGCTTGGAAAATGTTTGGGGCATTCAATTAAAACCTAAGAGATGGCTCAATCTCTAACAGCAAACTCACCTCAATTGTGTTAATCCTGCCGCTCCGCTTGTCAGGGCCTGCAAATTTTTCTACTGAGAGGTCCAATCTCAGTACCAAATTACAGGTTTTGTGGATCTGATTCCTCTCTTTTTGCGCTTTATTTAATCTTATAAACAACTGTTTATCAGTATTTTATGTTGATAGGATGTTTTTTTTGAACTCAATGTTCTAGGAATAATCCCCCTGGTTCTTTCCCATCCATGGCGGTCCCATCCGGGTATATTTGTAACAAAACAATATAAAAGTCATGAAAGTATTAAAATTCGGTGGAACATCAGTTGGTACTTCTGAACGCATGCGCAACGTACTGAATATCGTCGAAGACACTCGCGAAGGAAACGTAGTCATCGTTTTGTCTGCAATGTCTGGAACTACCAATAAACTAAAACAAATTGCTGCTTTTATTGAAGAGGGCAGTACCAGTGAGGCAAGAATCGCCTGCAATCATTTGGCCAAAGAATATGTCGTTGTCGTTTACGATTTATTTGCAGATCAAGAAAGCATCAAAAATGCTTTGATGGTGGTCAATAAGCATTTTAATCGAATT
>JBCCSR010000971.1:0-2949 GCA_039199865.1 Bacteroidota bacterium | reverse complement strand
GCGGCGGTGGCGGACGTGGGTGGGAGTCCCACCCTGCCAAAAGCCAAAACCATACAAAACATATACGTAATAATTTTATTCACTCTTGTTTACCGGTTCACCCAATTAAAAATATGACTTTTATAAAACGCCACTTCCTCTCCTTCTTCCTTCTCTTGCTGCTCTACCAATGTAGCTCTCCTCCCAGCAACTTATCACAAAATCAGAAAGTCGAGTTCATCAAAAAAGGCAAAAACCTATTAACAGAAGTACGGGGGCAGGAATGGCATGAGGAGGGCAACTACCTTAAAGGAGCCGGAAAACACAACATTCTCCATGCTGGAAAATACATTGAAGATGCTGATTTTGAACTATCCGCTCGATTGAGTTTGGATACCATTGGAGCGACAACGGCTTTGCTCTGGTTTTTTGACAATCACTTTGGTTTCGATTCTAATCATGCTTTAGAGCAGAACAAGCGTCGACTCTTTCTCTACAGCCCCGTACTGGACTCCGTTTTACTCTTTGGTAAAAGTGAAGACTACTTCACTCCGGGCAAACCATTTGACTTTCGCTTGCGCCGTGCAGATGATAGCTTGTCTTTTTCAATTGATCAACGAGAGATCGTTCGTTTGCCCAAACACTACTTCAAACAACCTTTGAGAGGGGTAGTGGGTTGGCGACCTTGGAGAAATACCATGAAAATAGAGGACTTTTCTATTCGAGGACATTTGACCGATTTTCCCAAGGCCAATTACATCTTCGGAAATGGTGAGCAGGGCTACAAATGTTTTCGCATTCCTACTATTATTCGCTGTCCATCGGGTACCTTACTGGCTTTTGCCGAAGGCAGACAAACCACTTGTCAAGACAATGGCAACACCGATATCGTTTTAAAGCGATCTACCGATGAGGGAAAGCACTGGGGTCCCTTGGAGTTGGTACAGGCAGATGGCGCCAATACTTGTGGCTACCCTACCCCAGTTATAGATCAAAAGACGGGGAAGCTCATGATGGTATTTGTCGGAAGTCATGGCAGCGATCATCATACTGCGATTTATCAACAAAAAAGTATCGATACGAGAAGAATTTATTTGACTTATTCTGAAGATGAAGGAAAAACGTGGTCAAAGCGAAAAGAGATGACCAATCAGGTTAAAAAAAGTCATTGGACTTACTATGGGCTGGGGTACACCTCTGCATTACAATTGCGTCATCCTCCCTTCACCGATCGCATCCTGATTGCGGCTTATCATGGTGAAGCAGGCACGGACTCCAATTATGTACATCTCATTTATTCTGATGACTTCGGCCAAAATTGGCAAATTGGAGCAGACCTCCATCAGGGAGGTATAAATGAAACAGAATTGCTAGAATTAGATGATGGTAGAATTTATTTGACGATTCGCAATGATTTTCCGCAGCTCGATTTTCGACAAAAAGCCATTAGCAATGATGGAGGACTCAGTATCGAACAGCGAAGCTTTGATGAAGCATTGAATGGTCCTATGTGCCAGGCCAGTTTACTTGGTCGCAAAACGGAGGACGGGCGGTTCGAGGTCTTCTTCGCCAATCCTGATAGCAAAAATTCAAGAGAATTTCTGAGCCTTCGCAGTAGTGATGATCGAGGAACACAATGGCAGACCATCAAGCTCATCCATCGGGGCTATGCCGCCTATTCGGATCTCATTGAGTTATCCAATGGTCAACTGGCTTGTATCTTTGAGTGTGGAAAAACTTGGCCCTACGAGGGCATTGCCTTCAAAACCATCCAATTGAAAGACTAAGCAGTGTTTTCTCTTTCCCCTAAAACATCTAAAAAAAGGGAATACATGTTTTGAATGTATTGCTCAGTGGTGTATTCCACTTGTGCTTTTCGCCACCCCTGTTCCCCCATCGCCTTCGCTTGCCGAGGTTGCTCTACCAGCCGCCGCATACATTTGGCCAAATTTTCTGGTCCATCTCGATAAAGTAAACCATTGACTTGATGATCAATTAACTCTGGCGTAGCTCCACTAACGAGTCCAATTACTGGCTTTCCGTAAGCCATTGCCTCAACTGTCACTCGTCCCATTCCTTCGTTTCTAGAGCACATCAGGACTGCATCTGCTTCTTGGAAAATAGATTGTGGATGGGCAACATAACCATGAAAAACGACTCGATCAGCAATGCCATTGCTCTTTGCCCAATACTTGAGTTGTCGGGTATATTGCTTTCGGCCGCTCCCCACTATGTGTAGTTCACTATTTGGATCATCAAGCAAACCAAAGGCTTGCAGTGCATCCATTTGGCCCTTATTGGGATGAATCATTCCGATAATTAAAAAACGAAAGGGTTGACTTGGATTTCTCTCTCTGTTTAGCAGTTCCTGATTTGCCAAAATCTGATGCTTGTCGAGAATACCATTGTAAATCAATGACCAGTGAATGGACTGATCTCCAATGACTACCTCCTTGACCTTTTGGGAAATCACTACAACCCGAGCCGTCTTTTTTAAGGCATCAATCAAGTGATTCCTCGATGGGAAAAAACGCATATTGTAGTGCAATCTCGCCATTTCTCGAATATGCCAAACGTGGGGAATCGCTAATGCCTCACTCAAATAATGTCCAATGGGCAAAACCGAGCTATTGGTATGAATCAGATCGGGCTGAAAAACTTTAGCCGCCTGGATCAACTGAGAAAGAATCCGCTTATTTTGGAAATGCCGCAAAGGCAGTAACCAATACCCTGGATAAAGAAAAGTATCTGCCCAGTTGTAATAGGGAAAGACTTGAAAAGGGATTGCTGCATCTGCTAATGCTTTGGTAAAACTCCCTGCTTTTCTACACCAAACCATGACCTCAACACCTCTCGTTTTAAGTCCCTCAACCAATGACAAGAGCGAGCGATTAGCTCCCAACATATCCGCATAATGAGAAAGGAAAAGAATTTTCATCTTGAGCGTATATATAATTACTTTTTGCCTAT
>JBCCSR010000970.1:0-2951 GCA_039199865.1 Bacteroidota bacterium | reverse complement strand
TGCATCAAATTTTTGGCTTGTGTTGCCTCTTCTTCTCTGGTCATCCAAGTTTTTCCGGAGCTTCGGTTGAGTAATTTTTTGAGCATTTTTAGTCGATCCGTTCGGCTGATTATACCCGCTAATTTTCCCTGATGATCTACGACTAACAGATGCCGAAGTTGATGCTGTTCGAAAATGGCATTCACATCTTTCCAGGAAGTATCCACCGCAACCGAAATGAATTGGCTATTCATGATCTTTTTTAGAGGTGCTGAAGTATTCATGTGTTTTTCTTTTTAATGATTGTTTTTACACTTCAAAGTTGATCCTTTTACCGATGCATAGCCCTGACAATTGTCACTCTACCCATTGATCTTTATCAATGCTCGCCGCTCGCTGAAATTCTAACTTACCTTCAAAACTTAAAATTCATGAAATGGAAAAAGTAACCAAGATTTTATTTCCAACCGATTTCTCTGAATGTGCAGAAAATGCTTTTGCCTACGCGCTAAAATTGGCGGCAAAAATGCAACCACAAGTTGAAGTGTTGCATGTGGTTTATCCCGTTGCGGAAGCACTTGATTATCCCGTTTTAGTAGGGCAGGCTACTCAAGATCAACTTGATATTAAAGTTGATGTTTTGCGAAACTTTGTCAAAAGAGGGGTCGCAAAGGCTGAGGAAAAAGCGGCCGCTAAATTGTACACGTTGCAAGATATTGAGGTGGGAACACCTGTCGATGCAATCGTTGCCAATGCCCAAAGGAATGCGATTGATTTGATCATCATGGGAACGAGAGGCCAGCGTAAGGGACTGGATCGATGGTTGGGAAGTGTGGCCGCCGGAGTAGTGGCCCAAGCCAGCTGTCCAGTGATGGTGGTGCCCGAACAGCTTCCCAATAGAGCGCCCAAGACCCTCGTTTATGCCAGTGATCTACACAAGGCAGATCCATTTGAACTATGGAAAGCGACTCGTTGGTTGGCTCCCTTCGAAGTTCAGGTACACTGTGTGCATATCAATGATGGACCAGCGTCAGGAATCATGCAAATGGAGGAGTTAAAAACTTTCTTTGCCAAGCAGTTTCATCAGATGGACATTGCGTTTCATCACCTTCCGGGAAAAGCATTGGTCTCAACGATCAACGATTTTACCGAAAAGATCAATGCAGACCTGGTGATCATGTTTCAGCCCCAACGACCTTTCTTTGAACGCATTTTTCACAAGAGTCAAACTGTCAATATGGTCGATCATTTGCGGTTGCCTTTACTCGTCATGAAATAGGGGTGATGAAAGTCATTCTTTGCTTTGACAGAAGTCAATGATTCGATTGGGCCATCCCCGTAACTTGTGAACAAATCAAGCCAACAAAATAAATCATCAATCAAAAAAATATTGCAATCATGTTAGAAGTGAAAGTCTGTAATTTAAGTTTAGAAACGGTCATCTTACGTTATTATTTATTGATGGGACTGGTACTATTTGGAGGCTTTACTGGCTTGTGGGGCATTGCTTTGTTGGCTTTACCGGTATTCATCAGTGCACTATTGGGAGTCAGTTTCAAATGGCAACCCAATCGGGAGGTCAATGGAAAAGCCAGAGTCATTGTCATTGAGCCTAAGGAAGAAACGATAAGAGAGCGTAAAAAGGTAAGTTAATCATTTCGTCAGTTAGTTAAAGCAGCCTGTTGACCTAGGCGGTTGGTATACATCGCATAGCCAGAGTTTCTGGCTATGCCATTTTTAATTGAGGCACACGCTCATTTTTTGTCCCCTATTCAATTGGGCAACTGATCTAGCTGATCTCGATCCAAAACGGTGATGACGCCATGATCGATTCGAATCAGGCCCTCAGATTTGAATTCAGTCAGATTTCGGATTACCGATTCCTTGGCGGTCCCCACCAGACTTGCCAAATCATCTCTGAGAATATTGATTTCCGAATGGCCTTGATCTTGGTAGCGATCGTGTAATTTGACCAGTGCTTCCGCAACGCGTTTGCGAATGGAGTTGTAGGCCAAACTCAGCAATTGCTCCTCCTTGTCTTCAATATTATTGGCCAACATTTTAATGAACTGTGCGGAGAAGTCACGATTGTGATGCAGCAAGGTCATGAAATCTTCTTTGGGAATAAAACTGATTTCGGCCTCCTCCATGGCCGCCGCCGACTCCGTGTATTGGTTCTCCTTTAGCAGGGCTTGATAACCTAGAAAGTCTCCGGATTTGAACACCTGCGTGATGTATTCTTTGCCCAATTCGTTGCTTCGAAACGTTTTGACCTTCCCACTGGCCACAAAGTACAAGCGACGGGGGTGATCTCCTTCTTGGTAGATAAATTCTTTTTTGCGAAATTTTTTGGTTTCTCGCTCACTGGAGAGTTTTTCCAATTCTTTCTGGCCGCGTGCCTCACTGATAAATGCACTAAGTCCTCGGGACGTTCCGTCGAAGGCTTGTTTGATCCGCTCCGTTTTTTTGAGTCGCAGCTCAATGGCACTGAGCAGATCTCGATTGGAAAAGGGTTTGGTAATGTAGTCATCTGCACCCAATTCCATGCCCTTTCTAAAATCGGCTTTCTCTGTCTTGGCCGTCAGAAAGATAAAGGGAACATCTGCCGTTTGTGCTTTCTTACTGAGGATATGGAGAACACCATAACCATCGAGTTCAGGCATCATAACATCACAAACGATGAGGTCTGGGGTATTGCTCATTGCTTTTTCCACCCCAATAATTCCATTTGCTGCGGCATCTACTTCGTAGTTAGAGAGTTCCAAAACCTCACAAATGTTTTCGCGAACGTCAATATTGTCTTCAATGATTAAAATCTTTTTCATACCTCTAGCATTTGGGGCAATCTATGCAAAATTAAGGACAAAGGGGAAATGTCTGCCAACGGATTCGGGAATGGGTACTTCAACTATTCCCAATTGGAGATTCCCATCAATAGCGAAATCGGCGGGGTCAAGATAGCGAAATCCATT
>JBCCSR010000969.1:0-2956 GCA_039199865.1 Bacteroidota bacterium | reverse complement strand
TGAATTGATAAAACAGATTGACCGTTGGGAGGTACAGCGAAACATTCAAGCTGTAAAAGCGAAATGGCAATTTACCAAAGAAGATGCACGAGTAAAGTTGAAAAAACTTTACCCGTCATTTTAAAATTGGTCGAACACTAGTATGGATTTTTTTTCTTGGGCATAGTCTGGCAACTCATCTTTCATGAGGAGTTGAAAAATTGCTTTCGGGTTCATCATAGCTAGAGCGGAAATAGTGGTTAAGGGTGAAAAATGGGAAAAGATCATTCAAATACTTTGTCAAGAAGGTAACATCAACCTCCAACCAAAGGCGTGAGACGAATAAATTGCACTTCTGATCGATCACTCAATACCAACTCCTCTGTCAATGCTTCTTTCTGCTGCCCATCAATAATGACAAAGAACGCATTCTGCTGAAATCCTGCCAAAGCGTCGTAAGCCGCTTTCTCCGGATCAAGCATCGCTCTTTCTATCTTTTTTTGCTCTTCCACCAATCGCTTTTGATAGGCATCTTGATTGAGTATTTTTTCTTTTTCACTCAAAAAAGGACTATTGAATTTGCCCTGCTTCAGCTCTTGGTTGACCTGCTTGACCTTGGCCATTACTTTTTTTTGAATGAGTTCTGCTAAAGTAATCCGTTCGGAGGACAACTGAATCGGCAATTCATTGATGCTTCCTGTCCCGATCAATTCTTCTTTGATAGTCAGT
Source organism: Bacteroidota bacterium (assembly GCA_039199865.1). Lineage (GTDB taxonomy): Bacteria > Bacteroidota > Bacteroidia > Chitinophagales > Saprospiraceae > JALZUU01. The sequence goes on along the minus strand of JBCCSR010000969.1, from coordinate 2,248 downwards.
TTTAACATGCTTTTTAATGATTTAGGTTAAACAGCTCAACAAATGTAACTTTTTTAATTACAAAAACAAACTTTATCATCAAATTAATTTTATTTCAACTCTTGATCCTTGTTGACAAGTCCTCCATCGACTATAATCTATGTTCCCCTATCCTCCATTTGAAGAGGTATTTTGGCTTGACCGTATTTAATCGAGCAGCAAATCACAAATCTTTATATATTTGCAGCGCAAAAAATTAACGACCAAAAACAATTCGAAAATATGGCCTTAAAATGTGGCATTGTTGGCTTGCCCAACGTCGGAAAATCAACCTTGTTTAATGCACTGACTTCTGCGAAAGCCTTGGCGGCAAATTATCCTTTTGCTACTAAAGATCCCAACGTTGGTATGATCACTGTACCCGATGATCGCCTGGATCAGTTGAGTGATCTGGTCAAGCCACAAAAAACGCTACCCACCACCATTGAGATCGTCGATATTGCGGGATTGATCAAAGGAGCCAGCAAAGGTGAAGGGCTGGGCAATCAATTTTTGGCCAATATTCGCGAAGTTGATGCCATCGTACACGTAGTTCGTTGTTTTGAAAATGATAATGTTATTCACGTAGATGGAAGCGTTGATCCCGTCAGAGACAAAGACATCATCGATACAGAGTTGGCCCTTAAAGATCTGGAAACGGTAGAAAAACGTTTGGAACGCTTGCGCAAAAATGCCAAGACCAACGAAAAAGAGGCTTTGAAAGCAGTGGAGATTGCGGAAAAAGTCAAAGCCCATTTAGAGTCTGGCCAGCCTGTCCGCAGCCTAGAAATGGACGAAAACGAGGAAGAATTCATTCGCGACTTTTACTTTCTGACCAACAAACCCATTCTATACGTTTGCAATGTAGATGAAGATTCCGTTACGGAAGGCAACACCCATACTCAGCGTTTTACTAGTGCTGTCGCCAATGAAGCTGCCGAAGTTATCCTGATTAGTGCCGGCATCGAAGCCGACATTGCGGAACTGGACACTAAAGAAGAACGCCTGATGTTTTTGGAAGAAATGGGCTTGAAAGAGCCCGGGGTCAACAAGGTGATTCGCGCCTGCTATAGTCTACTCAATCTGATCACCTATTTTACAGCCGGAGAAAAAGAAGTCAAAGCTTGGACCATCGAAAAAGGCACCAAAGCTCCCCAAGCTGCCGGAGTCATTCACACCGATTTTGAAAAAGGCTTCATCCGAGCGGAAGTCATCAAATACGATGATTACATTTCGCTAGGTTCGGAACAGGCGGTAAAGGAAGCAGGTAAAATGGGCCTTGAAGGAAAGGAATATGTGGTGATTGATGGTGATGTGATGCATTTTAGATTTAACGTCTAAATATACCCTACAACAGATAAGCAAACTTAATCGCCTAGTCCTCAAATCGGAGCCCTTCAAAGTCATTTTTACATCAAGCAATGCTCGATGTAAACCCCTTTACCATGTCCTCAAGAAATAAGTAAAATATCCCTTGCTTCAAGTAAGATATGACCATTTTTCACTGCAACTTTCTCATTTCAGGATTAATTTGATGGTAATAGCGCTGATTTTCCTCTCCCCAAACCATCTTCCCTTCTATTCGTTTATAGTAGCTTCCTAATAAAATCTGGACACCATTTAAACTACGTGACGACCATCGATACCATCGCATTTATCGTGTTTTAATCCAATTCAATACTGGAGACGGTCTACAATTATCTGCATTTAATATTAGGCCGTTGCCTAGTTGGGTGCAATCCCAATGAATTTTGGATGGTACCTAAAGGAGTAAAATAACTTTTATTGACCCACTGGGTTGTTTGTTTCTATCCTATTCATTTCTGGAGACAACTTAAAGGCACCAACCCCTTACTACAGGCTGATCGTCAACCGACTTCAATCCTAATCCATTCTGGATAGTTCTTAAATCCCGTCATTTGTGAGGTCCCGGCTGGCCCTCTCGAGTTTCAATCCTGTTATGCTCTGGATCTGTATTAAAGAGATTACGGCGACACCATGTTTGTAAAGAACGGTAATTTTTTATAGTCCTCTTTATTTCTGGATGGTTCTTAAAACCTTATCACCATGATCGAAATTGGAGACATTTTCAAGATACAATCCTATTTTTTTTGGATAACACTTAAAAGAGTAATTGATACCATAGGTGGCTACATCACTACTGGGTTTCAATCCTTTTGAAATATGGATGCCAATTTTAAAGATGTTTGTTTCTGTATTTTGGAGAAGT
>JBCCSR010000968.1:0-2960 GCA_039199865.1 Bacteroidota bacterium | reverse complement strand
TTGAAAGGTGCTGGTATCTCACCTGGTCTGTATTTCATTCGTTTTAGAGCAGATGATCAAATTCAAAGCAATGGTTTCTAAATGTCGACCTGCTCCTCTAGAGCCGCCAGCAGTTGGAAACTCGGCTACTTTTTGTCCCACGACTGAATACAAACTGATGTCCACCTCAGAGCTATTCTCCAATTCATAGTTAAGGGTCAACTCCTGATCCGTTGGATTTGGAAAGGCTTTCAACGCAAATTGATTGTCAATATCTTCGCTAGAAGTCGTTAAGGCAAAGACGGCCGTCAGCGTGTCCGATTGAGTCAATGTAATCCATGCCCTTCGATCGAAAGGATCGGGAAAAATGACATTGCCCGATTTGCTTTCCCAATGAGAGAACTCGTACTCGTTTAAGAACGATTTTGCTTTGAGTTTTTGATTCATTCCACCAAAGTAATCTCCCTGCCAAGGGAAGGCCTCAATATCCAAAGTGTTGAGATCAATTTCTCCAACGCCAATTCCTGCGGGTTCAACCATTAGCGTGAGTGCATAAGGTCCGTCTAGATCAAAACAATTGAGCATCCCATCATCCAATAATTCACAACGCTGCTCGATAAAATTGCGCAGCTTTGCTACATTGGCTTGCCATTCAAACAAGCTCCCTCCCCATCTTTGAATTTGACGAGGCATTTCGGGCTCGATCCTCTCAATCATTCGATCGAGGGTGGAAAGCATATTCTCGCAAGTATATACCGTATTCATCAAATCCGATTGACGAGAGTAATACAACTGACGGAAGGTTTCGCTTTCTTCCTGTAGCTTGAGAAAGATCTTTTCGTGTTTTCCTGGATCATCCTCCCAAAAGAAGGAATCCATGTAATCAGCAATGTCATCAATATCACAAGGCTCAGCATCGGGATCGGTGTTGGGAACGCCACTGTAGTTGATGTAATAGTCAAAGGTAGCATCATTGTCCCAAAGAATGTAGCCCCACTTTTTATGTCCACCTTCCGGGTTCAAGCCTCGCCACCAGCCCGTGTTGTAATTGAGCCAATCCGAAGCCACTGAATTGAGGTTGGCAATCATGTAATCAATTAAGCTCAGTAAATTGAGGTTATTGTCGACAAACTCGTAGTTGGTGGAGTCTCCCATGTCATTTTCTAAAATGAAATTGCGCAATACTCCCCAATCCTCGAAAGCTTGGTTGCCTCCGTATTCAGCCCAACTGGTCCCCCAGGTCAGCAAATACTGTAAGTCAAACTTTTCTTGCTTGTAATATTCCCTAGTGTAATCGTGGTCAACAGGTCGTTCCCGTAGGCCGTAAACTCCCCAGTAGTTGCCATCGAGAAATAGAATAACTCGCTCTACCGCCCTGACATCCAATTCCATTCCCCCCTCCAAGGCCAAGGTGTGAACATACTCATCTCGTACGTGGGTACTGCCTTGATGTTGAGGCATATTGGTCGCAGGATAATTGTCATCACCAGAGGCACGAAACATGAGTCGCTGATGCTCCTCTCTTTCTGAATAACTAAAGAGTTGACCAAAAACAGCTTTACTGTAGCCCATTTCGTCTCTGGAGACCCAGTCTAAACTCCGATGAGGATTGACCCATGAATCCTGACCATGCCGATTCAATTCACCGTAGGAACGAGAAACCATTTGTCCAGACTCATCAAAATATTCGATAGAGCCAATGGGCCGCAATTCACCTTCACCGTTGGCCAAATCTTGAATTTGATCGGCAGCGACAGAGTAAACAGGCATGGTAAAACTCTCATCAATGAAATAAGTTTTGAAATCAATTTTCCCAGGTAAAATATTGGGATCATTGCTAAATGAAAGCGCCTTGACTACAGTAGTATTGCTAATGGTCAAAGGCTCTGTATATTCGGGAGAGTTGACCGTTGGCTGAGTGCCATCTAAAGTGTAGCGCAATACTGCGTTCTCTTCGTTTGGTGTAATGGTTACGGTTTGTTCTCCAATGTAAAATCCAGCTTCAAGATTGATTAGGGGACTACTCGTGTAGCCTGCGTACGGAACCATGAATTGGTTGGTGTTTTCAGGACTAGGCGTTGTAGAGACTTCCCATTCATCTAATCCTTCCTGTCGGTATCTAGAGTGGCCTAAAAGCGTCAACTCCATGGGAACCATGTCCACCAAGGTCTCATCCGGTCGACTCAACATCAACACCTCATTGTTTTTGGTTTGGGTGAGCTTGAAATTGGTATGATTATCAAAGAAGTTGGTCTCATCTCTACCCGAGCACCAAAAAATAATGTATCCCCCAGCCTCGACGCTAACGCCCGCAGGAATCATCCACTTTGTTGGTTTGGCTTCCTTGTCCGACAAAAACCAGCCTCCTAGATCAACTGCTTGGTTGCTTGAGTTGTGTAGCTCAATCCAATCTTCGAATCTGTTGTGATTGTCCGGAAAGTCGTTGAGATTAGATGCAGAATACTCACTGATGCGTACTTGAGCATGGACGAAAAAAGATGAGCTGAAGAAAAGAATATTGACAAGTAGACAGTAGATTTTTTTCATACGATGGTTTTTGCCTTGATTTTGAAAAATACACACGTAACAATATAAACAACACTTTTCCTCAAACCCTCATTACCCATTAGAATTTGCTTGAATACAAAGTGAAAAGGAAGTTTTTGTAAATTATTGGACATTTCGAGTAGCTCAAATCTGCCACTCGTCTAGATATTTGGTGAATATTTTGGCGAGGTTTTCTGCATCAGAGATCCCACGGTGATGGATCCCAGTAAACTCGATTCCTTCGCGGCGCAGTGCATTGATTAGACTACAAGAGCGGTTCAATCGTTTCATGGCCTGATACTGCGATTTCAAATTGATGTGCTGATTGACCCATTTGTATTCTAAATCATACAACTTACAATCGCTTATCAATTGTTTGCGGTCAAAACTCCCCCAGGAGCAAAGTTTGTAATTTTGTTCAAATACTTCTGCCC
>JBCCSR010000967.1:0-2963 GCA_039199865.1 Bacteroidota bacterium | reverse complement strand
TTTTCTCGTTGGTTGAATGGTGCAAATCAGGTTGACAATCATTACAGTAAGTTTGTCAGTAAATAGACCGCCAATAGCCTTACTTACCCTGAGTGATTGATTGGTTATCCTTTAAAAATTGTAGGATACCCATTGCAGTAACAAGTGAATTAAATTCAAGTTCAATGGCAAAGATTTTCTGTAGAGGCATGGTGGAAGAAAGATATTTTTTTATCTTCCAGCCAAAGTATAAAAATGGAATTTAGTCTCCAAAAATCCTTCCTGCATTACGATCAAAAGCAAGTTGAACTGACGCCAAATAAGATGAGCTTCTTCGAGGAACTCTATGTCGATTTGAAAGTAGAACAAGCTGCCTCTTACCAAAGGATTCAGCTGAGCATTCATCCCAAAAAAGCCATTGACTTAAAAAAAGTGACGCTCGAAATTCCTTTTGCCTATCAAAACACAGATCGCATTTTTTGCAACGGTTTTCAATCTTGGTCGGAAAGCAAAGAGCTAGGTATTCAAGACCGAATTCCTCGACTAAGGGCCATGGCCCGTCCTTGGCTCAAATACTTTGGAGATGAATACATCGAGGGCATCCAACGAGGAAAGGGACAGTTGCATTCCTGGACCTACAGCTATATTCGTCGCGGAACGCAAATTTATTTTGTGGGCTCCCTCAATGAAAAAACGGCTTTCACCCTCTTGCAACACGAACCGGCACAGCGGTCCTTCCGCATTCACCAAGATTGCCATCAACTCCATTTGTCCCACTCCTTCCCATTAATCGATGTGATCTTAACCACAGGGACAGCGCAAGAGGTATTTGATCGTTATTTCAAATTGATGGAAATTCCTCCACCCAGTACGCCCAAGTTGGTGGGTTGGACCAGTTGGTACCACTATTACACCGATATTAGCGAAGCCATTATTTTAAAAAACTTGGCAGCCTTTGTCGAACAGCAAAAGGCCATCGATATCATCCAAATTGACGATGGCTACGAAAACAAAGTCGGAGATTGGAAAAGCATCAAAAAATCCTTTCCCAATGGAATGGCAAGTGTCGCCCGGAAAATTCATGAGAAAGGCTACAAAGCAGGCCTTTGGATTGCGCCATTTGTTTGCGAACAAGATTCCAAACTTTTTAAACAACATCCGGAATGGCTGCTCAAAGATGCCACGGGAAAACCTTTAAAAGTGGGATACACACCTTTGTGGAGCGGCTGGTTTTACGCTTTAAACTTCTACCATCAAGGGGTACAAGATTACTTAACTGGGGTCTTGTTCACCATGCTTCACAAATGGAATTTTGACCTGCTCAAAATGGACTTTCTCTACGCCGCTTGTATTGCTCCCCCCAAAGGCAAAACCCGAGGACAAGTCATGAATGATGCCATGCAATTCTTGCGAAAACAATGTGGAGATAAATGGATATTGGCTTGTGGCGTTCCACTGGGTTCTGCCTTTGGCTTGGTCGACTATTGTCGGATTGGAGCAGACATTCATCTGAAATGGGAACACGCCTTTTTAAAAATGCTCAACAACCGAGAGAGGGTTTCTACAATTGTTGCGTTGCGTACCGTACTCAGCCGTTGGCAACTCAACGGTCGTGCTTTTCACAATGACCCCGATGTATTTATTCTCCGGGATACTGCCAATCAGTTGAGTCCTGAACAACAGTATACCATCTTGTTGATCAATACCCTTTTGGGCAATTTGTTGTTTACCTCAGATTATGTGGGAGATTATAGCCCCGAACAATGGAGCGAATGGAACATCATTGAACAGTGGAAAGAGAGTACTATTGAGGGAGTCGAAATGCTATCCAAGGACGTTTATCAAATCCGATTCAGAAATGGTGGTGATGGTTTCAGTGCACTTTGCAATTTGACCACAAAGCCAACCAGCATTTTACTCGAAGGCAAACGCCATCCACTAGAAGCAACAGAAAGCATGGTTGTCCGATCTTCAAAATAATTTACTGCTGCTCTAATTTTCGTTTTTGAAAGCCGATAGCGGATTGGGCGCCTTCAATCGTTTTACTGCTGCCCTAACCACCGGATCGTTGCTGTTCCAAATGTAAAAGTGCCCTTTCTCACCGAAATATTTTCGAGCGACTCTAGCCTTGAGCAAGCGCTCAATCAGCTCTTGAGTTTGGGCAAGGCTTACCTTACTTTTCTTCACGCCTTTCTCCTCTGCATAATTTAGAAAAGCCGTCAACATTTGATCATCGACCGTAAACTTGCGATCAAAATCAGCTAAGCTATTGTATTCCTTGACGGATATTTCGTTTTCCAAATAGCGGAAAACAAATTGAGGTACGTGCGGCCGCAAACGTAAAAAATACTCATTCAACTGCATCGTATCCAAAGGAATAAAAATATCAGGCATAATGCCTCCCCCTCCAAAGACGACTCGTCCTTCTTTTTGAGTATAAAAACGGGTAGAATCTTTTACCTCGATGCTGTCTCTCGCATAGAGTTCTCCCGATTCAAAACGATTGACCACATCATTGTCGTACTCATCGGCGTTTTCATAGTCTTTTTGAATGGATCGCCCGGAGGGCGTGTAGTAACGGGCCACCGTTAAACGAAGAGCAGAACCATCTTTCAAATTGTACTGTTCCTGCACCAGACCTTTTCCAAAAGATCGTCGTCCCACAATGACTCCTCGATCCCAATCTTGTACTGCACCAGCCAATATCTCACTGGCAGAGGCAGAGCCCTCATCAATCAATACGGCAATGTTGCCGATGTCGTAGAAAGGTCGCCCCGTAGATTCATAATCGTTGCGATTGACAGTACGGCCTTCAGTATACACCAATAACTTTTTGCGATCTTTAAAAAACTGGCTGAGAATGTTGGTCGCTTCTTGTAGATAGCCACCTGGATTTTGACGCACATCGATGACCAAATCTTTCAGGCCTTCTTTGTCCACCATTTCCTCTAGGGCTCCCATAAACTCTTTATAAGTTGTTGCAC
>JBCCSR010000966.1:0-2972 GCA_039199865.1 Bacteroidota bacterium | reverse complement strand
GCCGATCTGATTAGTATTTTGGGAGATCGCAATCAGATGCACCTCGAAGACCTGGGACATTCTCCTTTTGCTTTTGCTTTGATTGAAGCATTGAGAGGGAAAGCAGAACTTTCTTCTGTAGCCAAAAAGCAAGACGGAATCATTACGCCACAGGAACTCATCATTTACCTCAAAAGGCAAGTCCACCATTTGACTTCCTTGATCTTGGATCAGGCTCCCGAGTACTTTCCCATTGGAGGACACGAGGGTGGAGACTTTGTTTTTTTAGACCCCAACAATCCCAGTAATTTTTCTGAATGGAAGGCCCGCAATCCCTACAAAGGACTCCAATCTTTTGAACCTGAAGATCGACTTTTCTTTTTTGGTCGAGAACAAGCGGTAGAAAAAATACTCGACAAACTCAACCACTTAAGGGAAAGCCATCAAAAGGCCTTGTTGTTTATCACCGCTCCCTCTGGCCAGGGAAAGTCTTCCCTAGTTAAAGCGGGAGTCTTTCCAAGCCTTCAGCAGATCAATGCGGAAGAAGGAAAGGAAACGCTTTTATTTTACTGTCGTCCCGGCATTGAAAATCAATGGTCAGAATATCAGGTCGAAGCTGATGAGGAGGGACAGCATTACCAAGACATTAAATTGGTAGAACGCTTAGCACAAGTCAGCGATCAACAAAGGGTGGTATTGCTCCTCGACCAGTTTGAAGAAGTATTGATCCATTTCACAAAAGAGGCCATCCAAGCATTTTGTGATGAATTATTGACTTGGCTTGATAGTAGTCAATTGACTTTTATCATTACCGTCCGGTCCGATTCAGAATGGCGCTTGAAACAGTGTCAACTCCTCTCCTTTTGGAAAATTGATCACATCTATCGACTCCCCCCCATGAGTCTTCACCAGCTACGGGAGTCGATCAAGCAACCTGCTGGCTTAAACTGGTTTGAGTTTGAATCTCACTTGGTGGATACTATTTTAGCCGATGTAGAGGGAACTCCTGGCGCCTTGCCCCTCCTTTCGGTGATGATGCAATCCCTTTATCAGATAGAGCAGAGCAATGCCAATCGACAACTCCGTTTGCAAACCTATCAAAACGAACTGCAAGGAATTCACGGGGCATTAAGTACCAAGGCCGATAGCGTTTTGGCCACCTTGAAAGCAGCACCCAAAGGATTGGATTTAGAACGCACCCTCCAAAAAGTATTTATCCGAATGGTCAACCTCAATGATGGAGGTTTTGCCCGTCGTCGAGTGTATTATCAAGAAAACGCTTTTACCAACGAAGTCACCAATAGACCAGAAGGACTTCCTTCGGTTTTACACGAACTAGACTATCCAGATGACCAACAGGACGAACTGATTCGAGAAGTCATTGAGCATTTAGAAGCCAACTTTTTAATCGTCAAAAATGCCGATAGCACCAAACGTCCTTACATCGAACCCGTCCATGATGCCCTCATCCAACACTGGGAGACAGGCAAACAATGGATCGATGAATTTGGGAAGGAATGTATCTTGTTGCAACGTACCCTGTGGAACGTAGTCCATTCTTACCAAAGTAAATTGGCGAAGGGCGAAAAGAAGGGTGCGGAACTATTGCTCTGGGATGACCATACTTCAATTGATCAGCTCAAAAGAGATCTAGACGAAAAAGGGCATTGGTTCAACCAGTCAGAAAGCGAGTTTGTAAAAAGAAGTTGGGAGAAAAAGCAAAACATTATTGTAAATCTCAGACGTGACGCTAACAGGAGTCTGGCCATGGCCATGGCCATTGAGGCCCGGCGAATTGCTAGTACGGATCCAACCGTTGGACTCAATTTAGCCCTGGAGGCTTATCACAAATTTCCCGGCACCGAGTCTATTGCTGCCCTCAATGATATTGCCAGTAAAGAAGAGTACTTTTTCTACCAGACCTATCCCGTACGCAAGTCAAATACGTGCATTGCTCTATCAGAAGAGCTTCCCTTCTTAGCATGTGGCTCGGGAAAAGGATTGGAAATATGGGATTTAGAACAAGGCAAATTATTTCGAAAATTCATTCGAAATGATCGAGCTGCCACAGCAATCGCGGTGTCACCTGGTTGGTCGAGTGGAAAGAGAAAGTTGGTCGCTTTAGCAAGGTTTAAAGATAAAGCCACCCTAGATCTCTACGATATTGAGGAAGAAGAACCGCTTTTCTCCACTACAGATGGCCATCAGGGGAAGATTACCAAGATAGTCTTTATGGAGAATCAAGACTGCATGATCAGTGGTGCTGCGGATGGCTCGATTGTAATTTGGAATTTTGATGGGACAACGCAAGGTCATCACACCGTGAATCCAGATGATCTAGATACCACAAAACTAAAAGCGCAAAATCCAACGGATATCATCGCCATCAGTCAGCGAGCTCAATTTGATGTTCCGAGTCAATTTGCCGTACTCAACAGAGATCAATTCTACGCAAAAGGAGATTTAAAAACAGCAGAACTGAGTTCACCAGTAGCACTCAACAACAATTTAAATGGAACCGGAGAAGCACGAAGGTTTGCAAGCGCAATTTTTGCTTTTCTAGATGACAAAGCACACCACCTGATCAGTTCCAGTTATGACGGACTTGATTTTTGGGACTATGCTGGCGATGATCATCCCCCTACCATAAGCCGACACATTTCTATCAATGATATTATCCCCAATTTTAGAGCCACCATTACCAATCCCTTTCAGATGAGACATGGTGATCCCAACTTCTCACTGGATAGAATGAAAACCGCGATGGCCTTTATGAAAATGCATGAAGATGAGTATATCCTACTTTCTTTCGACAAGCATTTGTTTATCGTTTATTTCGATGGAGCCTTAGCACATCGCTTTGCTTTTGAAGAACGGATCTTTGACATCTGTTTTTATTCGCCCCTTTCCTTGTTGATTGTATTGACCATGAGCATCAAAAAAAACAGTAAAGTTCATGTGTTCTCTTTGGCCAGAGGCACCATGCGTCCTTT
>JBCCSR010000965.1:0-2972 GCA_039199865.1 Bacteroidota bacterium | reverse complement strand
TTTTTGAGTCTTTTTTCATTTGTTTCAGTTGCCTCTTCCGCTCTTTCTCCTTCGCTTTTAATGCCTTCTCCCGTTTTTTCATTGCCTTTTTCCTGGCCTTCATTGCTTTTTCTCGCTCTATCTTACGTTTCTTTTCTTTGTTTTTTTCAAGTGCTTTTAATGCCTTTTTATTGCTTTTGGTAGTGATTTCCACCACTCCATTTTCCCCTGCATCTCCATATGCTTCAAGTGCACGCTCCCCTTTTAAAACAGAAATACCCGCTATTTCACTTGGATTCAACTCCTTTAATTTTTCGTTTACCGTCCCCTTCTCTTGGCGAATCTTCACCTTACCATCAATCACAATCAAAGGTTCCTTACCATCAACTACAATCGAAGGCTCTTTAGCAGAATCATTGGTTTGAGGCACGGCTTTTTCTTCCTCGATTTGCCCTTTTAGCGTTTTGTTGCCTTGTACTATTTGAGCCTCATTGCCTTTAGTATAAACCTCAACTACTCCGTTTTTGGCCTTCTCTCCATATTTTTCCAAGGCTGCTTCGCCTTTCAAAACATTTACCGTTTTGACCTGATCTATATCGAGGTCATCAATAGACTCGTACGAAATTTTATTGTCGACAAATAATAGCGGCTTTTTATCTGCGGAATCCAAATGCAATTGCTTTTCTCGCTCGATCAAGACATCTGGATGCGGATTGGCTTTGGTGTTGATGTATACGACCCCATCTTTTGCCTCTGGACCGAATAGCGCCAGGGCTTTGTCTTCTTTAAAAACCTTTACGGAATGTACCTCACTAGCAGAAACTCCAATCGATAGTTTACCCTCAGCATTAATTTCCCACTGATCATAAAGTTTATTGTCCAAATAAATAATGGGATGGCGACCTTTCAGATAAGCTAAATTCAGCAGGTCTCCCTCCTCTTGTAGATATACGGGATCCTCTTGATTGCTGTCCATTCCCATTTTTTCACGACTCGTCAACTCCTTTAATTGCTGAGACTTCACCTCCATTGCCGTTTTCAATTCTCCTGACTTCAATTGCAATTCTTCTAATTTGGGTGCATCCAGTTCGTCCGCTTTCTTTTTCTCTGTTTTTAAAGCCTCGACATTTTTATGCAATGCTTTTTCTAAAGTGACCAGTTCAGATTGTAGCGCAGCAACTTGGCCTTCTACCTCCGCTTTCGATTTCAGTTTGGTCTCCTTGATCGCTCCTTTTTCGGGTAAGGTATCTTGTACGACCAAAGGAGGATCGATACTCAAATCAGGTGCGGCTGAATAATTGGGATAGAATGCCATTATTGCTCCGCTAAAGATCAGTAACAATACAACGGTAGCGCTATTTCGCAGCGAAGCGTAAGATTTCTTGGGCTCAAATAAGCGATAAATTCTTTTGGAGAAATCTCCTGTATTTCCAGTTGCAGACATGGCTAATTTTGTTTTAAATGAATAATGTCGACCCTGAATTTGGGTCAAGGTTTGTGCGTAGAGCATCGGTTGATTCCGAAGATTCATGACTCTATCGTCACAACAATGCTCTCTCTCTAAGCGAACTTGCTTAGACATCCACCAAATGAGTGGGTGGTAAAAAAACAATACTTCTACACAAGACTGCAACAAATTGATCAAGTAGTCATTTCTCCTGATATGTGCGAGTTCGTGTAATAAGATGACCTCAATTTGTTCGGCCGATAAATGCGTAATAAGGCTTACCGGTAGCAAAACAATGGGTCGAAAAAAACGATACGTAATGGGGGTCTCTACCAAGTGAGATAAACGAACCACAATGGGTTGATGGATCCCGGATAGCCGTTTTAAATCTGACAGTCGACGATCCCAGGTGCTGGGCAAAGCAATGATCCCCCGAGTAGAAAGATGATGTAATCTAAACCAACCAATCAGTAGCCTGGAGGTAAAAAAGAGTACACCAAGCAACCACAGCATAGCTAAAAATGGCGTCATTGGCCCCATAACTCTAGCTAATTCTGCTTCAATTTGTTTCCAATAAGTTGCTGGTAAAAATAGTGTTGCATCCACCGTAGTTCCTTGATTGGACTTTCGATCTGTCCGTTCCTGACAAACGGTAGCATCGGCAAAAGTCAATTGTTGGTACTCCACCGAAAAAGTATGAGCACTCCAAAAAGTAGCCACCAATAAGGCACTCACGGACAAGGCATAGCGAACGGTCGCATCAGATTGAGCAGTCCATGACAAAAGAAATTTCAATACTACTGCAATGAGCGCGATTTGCCAAAGGGAATGCAAAATCGTCCAACCCAATAGTTCGGCCATCGATTGAAAGGCAAAGAAAATTATATCATTCATTATCCATGTCTTTTCGTTGATCCAACCATTGTTGAATGGCCTTCAATTCTTCATCGGAAGTAGCAGCCTGCCCCAAAGCGTGTAGCGCTAAGCTCATGGCTGACCCCTTATAAGCAGTGTTCACCAAACGTTTGAATAAATTCTCCTGAACTTCTGATTCTTTTGGAATAGCACGGTAATAATGTGTTTTACCTTCCTTCAATCGACTAACCAACCCCTTTTTATTGGCCATTCGCTGTAATTGTACCAATACTGTTGTGTAGCCCAGTCCCTCTTTTTGCTGACTGAGTTGCTCAAAAATGAAGCGTACCGTACAAGGCTCGTGTGCCCATAATACTTGTAAAATTTCTAATTCGGAATCTGTCGGTTGATAATCTTTGTGGTCTTTCATACGCACCAATACATTTTATGATCATAAGTTGACACAAATATATACGACAACTGTTGTAGATGCAAGAAATCTACGACATTTGTTGTAGACTTTAACATTTTGCCAAGCTCATCCAGCATGTACTGCGCAAAATACATCCACCAATCATGGATCCCCCCCTCCTACCGAGCTTCCCAAAAAATAAGGATAAAAGTATTTAGCCTATCCCAAGAAAGCTTATTTTCACCCATCAGACTACACCAAAAAAGCCATGAAACGATT